>JAJZJY010000170.1 GCA_021809885.1 Actinomycetes bacterium | reverse complement strand
GACGAGGACGCCTACAGCGGCGTTCGGGTCACGATGAAGGCCGAGCTGGCGACGGCCCGCCCGCACTTCCACGTCGACGTCAACGTGGGCGACCCGATCACACCGGCACCGCAGGAACTGCACCTCCCCCGCCTACTCGGCGGTGAGGTCGTAGCGCAGGGGTATGTCCCCACCGAAACATGAAGACCTCTCGGCGCCCCCGGGGGGAGCCGGACAACATGGGAAACGCTCCGCCCTGCGCCTTCGTGCCGGTCGCTGGTGGTGCGAACCCGGATGGTGCTGGGATAGTCGGGCGATTGCACCGCACCGGTCCGATCACTTTCTTCTACACCGGGGGCCTCGTAGCTGCTGCACGCCGACCGATCGAGCCCGAGGCGACCTGGCCGGCAGGCGCTGGCTGCCCTGAGCTGGCAGCCGACACGGGTCGCCGCGACGGGCACTTGCAGGAGAGCCGCACCCTCTTCGAGGCGACCGGGAGCCGTATCAGCTTCCCGCTCCCTGCCGGTCGGCCCCGGGGCTCGGTTTCGCGCCCAGGGCGAACAGCTGGTAGGGCAGCCACGGTCCGACCCCACCGGTCCCCAGCGCCGAGACCAGCAACGGGGGTGGCGCGAGCAGGAAGTCGAAGTCCGGCCCGGTGTCGCCCCGGGATCGGACTGCGTCCTGGCCGTGAACGCCCAGAGTTCGAGGCCGTGGTCTACGCCCTGTACGCCGGGCTCTACGAGTCGGGCTACTGACAGCTTGCTCGGGCTGAACGTCGTGGTCGATGTCGGCCACCACGACGCCTACTCCCGCCCCCTCGGCCTGCTGGGCCCGGGGTTGAGTCGGCATCGCTGCAACCCCACCAGCCTGCGCGTGGTCCGCGATCGGCGCTTCCTCGCCCGCTTCTACCTGGCTGTGCGGAACTCGTCCCGCCCGCCATCCCGCTGTGGGACACGAGGCTTTCAGGAAGCCTCTTGGTGGCGGGCGATGTACTCGTGGAGGGCTTCCCGGCCGACGTCGGCCAATCGCCGGCCTTGGCGGGAGGCGATCTCCTCGAGGGCTCGCCGGGTACTCTGGGTTACCCGGAGGGTCAGGTTGGGAGTCTTCTCCGCTTCGCCGGTCAGTGACGGCCGGCCAGCCCGCCGAGCCCGGACCCGAGACATGGCGCGCTCCGCCATCTCGGCTGCTCGGGCCTCGGTCAGCCGGGTGCCGTCGTCGAGGTGCACCTCCTCGGCGTCGAGATCGATGTCGGGACCGATCTGACTCTTGGTGAACCGCTGGTGGGCCATCTACTGCCTCCTGCGCAGCTTGGTGGGCATTACGTGAATGACGAGGAACACGTCGGGCCGCTCCAGCAGGTAGATCTCTAGCTCGACGCCCCGGTCGTCTGGACCGATCCAGCCGATGCCCTCAGGGTCATTGACCGGCTCTGCCGTGTTCATGACGTGAAGGGCGTGGGCCTTCCCGATCCGGTGCTTACGGGCCGAGCGGGTGAACCGGATCGGCTTCACCTCAACATTGTGCCACGCACAAGTCAGGTGATGCAAGGCATAATCGTGCTCCCGGAGGACCCGCTTCGCGTGCAGGCTACCGGGGCGAGTCACGTCACCTCGGTTGGGCCCGGCGGGGGCAATAGTCCTGGGCTCGCGCTCAGTACTGGCACGAGCTTGGTCATGTAGACCTCGTCCGCAGCTGAGCCGTCGACGACCAAGCACTCGCGCGGGCGCCCCCTCGATGAAGCCGCTGCGCTGGTAGAGCCGGCGGGCTGCATGGTTGTGGGCCATGACGGTCAGCTCCAGCCGGCGAAGGTCGGCAGCTTGCGCCCAGCGGTCTAGCTGTCGGAGCAGGGCGGTGCCCACACCGTGGCCCGAGGCCGCGGTCACCACCCCGATGACCACCTCGGCCGTCGCCCGGCTGCGGCGGTACCGGCCGCCCGTGGCCTGTACGTAGCCGATCAGCTCTCCCGCAGCTTCGGCCACCAAGAGGGTCGAATTCGGTGCCTGCGACAGCAGGCGCAGCTCGCTGGCGAGATCTTCGGCGGTGCCGGTGCGCTCCTCGGCTTCCAGTGGGATAAAGCACGACCTGGAGGCGGCCGGGGTGGCCCTGTTCGCCGCGGACGAGCCGATCGTGACCTCCGGCAAACGGGCCACCACGATCCAGACCCGCCGGGCAGGACGCTATTGGGACGTCAACGGCGCGACCGGACGCCGCGTAGCTCTCGACGGACATCAGATCAGACAGGGCCATACGATGGCCATGGTGGCAACACCGCCTCGGGCCCGCCTCGGGCCTCTCCCGCCCTCAGCTGTCCAAAACTGCCAAGCGGGAGGGGTCCCTCGCGTTCAGGGACCACCCATCCTCGCCGCAACGCCTCCGCACCGCCAGACCCGCGACTCGGGTGCACAAAGAGCGCGGCCGCCGCAGGCCAAACAGGCGACCCGAGCTGGTCGATCTGATCGCCGCCGCCAAGGAACCCGAGGCGCAGCGGGCCACCCTGGATGCCATCCGCGACCACCTCGCCGAGACCATCCAAAGCGGCGAGGCCGCCACCAAGAAGGGTCTCCTACAGAACCTCGTCCACGACACCCGCGTCGAGGGCCGCCAGAACATCAAGCCCTACTTCCGCCTACCCATCGGTCCGGCGACGGCGACGAACCCCGACCCCTCGACACCGGGCCAAAAGGTTCGTACACCGTCAGGACCAGTGAGGTCTTCACGTTTGGGCTTGAGCTGGTCGTTCACCCCGTGATCGGAGGGCCACCCACGGGATAGGGGGGACTCGCCCACATCCGCGGAGTCCTCAGCGGCGTTGAGGGGTGCGGGGATCGACTTCGACGATCGAGAGGCTGAGGACCTCGAGCTGGTGGACGAGTGCGCGCAGGCGCCGCTCGTTGTCGAACCATGGGCGGTAGTCGGCGACCTGGTCGGGGCTGAGGGTGCGGCTGACGGTCTTTCCCGCCACCTTCCGGCTCCACTGGAGGTAGGGGCCGTGGAGGACCGGAGGATCCTTGTGGCAGTGACAGCCGCCATGGGTGCACGAGAAGCGGCGCTCGGTGAGGCTGCCAGGGAGGACGAAGCCAATCTCCCCGAGTGCCTCGGCGATGCGCGCCTGCTCTTCGAGCTGCTTTGGGCTGACTGGCATGCACCACCTTCCCACGAGCATCCACCACCGAAGCCGTAGCACCCAGTATATCTACGGTGTGCTACCGGTGGAGGTGGTCCGGGTCATCGAGCGCTTCAGGCCCAACACGGTCTCACCCGCCGTCGCCTGCTTCGCCAGAGACGTCGTCGTGGCAGCGGCTCCCGAGACGCCTGTGCGGGCGAAGGCTTTCCTCTTCGCCGCCTGCCGCCTGGGCGCGTTCTGCGAGTCCGTCGGCCTCGAGCTGTCCCCGGAGGTGGTGCTGTGCGACTCGGTGATCGAGCGCTCGTGCCACCCGAAGACGACGGCGATGTCGCAGCCGACGAGGCGCACGGTGCGCTCGAACCTGCGGGCGATCGCCCGGGAGCTGCGCGTGGGGCCACCTCCGGTGGCGCTCGGGCGCGAGCGGGCCAAGGCCCCCTATTCGAGGGCAGAGATCGCCTCGTACCTGGCCCTGGCCGACGCCCAGCCGACGCAATCCCGACGCATGCGGGCATCGGCGCTCGTCTGCCTGGGTGCGGGCGCCGGCCTGGTCGGTGCAGACCTCAAGGCGGTGCGTGGGATCGACGTGATCTCTCGCTCCGGGGGCGTCGTGGTCTGCGTGCGCGGTGGACAGCACCCACGGGTGGTGCCGGTCCTTCGCCGCCACCACGAGCGGCTGCTCGCCGGCGCCAGCTTCGCAGGCACAGGGCTCCTCATCGGGGGCACATCACCAACCCGGCGCAACGTGACGACGCCCCTCACCGCCTCCTTGGCCGGCGGGGCGGAGTTCCCCCGCATGGAGATCGCCCGCCTGCGGGCGACGTGGCTCTGTGAGGTGGCTCGCGCCATCGGCCTGCGGGCCTTCATGGACGCAGCCGGCATCACCTGCTCGCAGCGCCTCGGGGACCTCGTGGCCCATCTGGCGCCGCCAGACGAAGCGGGCGCCGTCTCTGTGCTCTCGGGGGCCCGGCGCTGAGCATCCCGGTCGACCTCGCCCGGGCAGAGGCGCTCCTCGACGCCCCCGCGCCCGCAGCACAGATCACCCGCATCGCCGCCGCCCTCCCCGTCGGGGTGAGAGCCCGCCAGTGCCCCGTGCGCACCTTCGTGCTCGGGATGCTGCTCACCTGTGGTGATGGACGTCCGGCGCACCTCTCCAGGGTGCACGAGGCACTCGTCTCGCTCTGCGAGCAAGACCGCCGGCGCCTTCGGGTCACCGTCTTCTGGCGCGGGGTCGCCCACCAGCTCACCTACCGCCAGGTGGAGTACCTCAACACCTTGATCGGCAAGGCGCTCAAACGAGACGAGCCAGACGGGCTGGCCTCAGACGTGCTGCAGGGGCTCGTGGATGCTCTCATCGAGGCGAGCGTGCCCGAAGCCGACTACGAGGCGTCCACCTCGCTGGCAGTCGACTGGACCGACTACGAGAGCTTCGCCCACCCGCCGGGGCGTGACGGCATCTCGGCTGACCCCGAAGCCGCCTGGGGGCACCGGCGCGGCGGCGGCCCGGGAGAGAAGAGCGAGCTGTTCTTCGGCCACTACCTCTCGCTTGCCACGATGGTGCGAGACGAGGACGGCCCTGAGGTCCCTGAGGTCGTCCGCCAGATGACGCTCAGCGCCTGCTCGCACGACCCGGTCCCCATCCTCATCGAGGCGCTCACGCATGCAGCAGCAAGAGGCCGGCTCCAACTGGGCGACGTCATCGGCGACTCCGGCTATGCGCACCGCGTCCCAGAGCACTTCGCCCTGCCGCTTCGGGCCGCAAGGGCCAAGCTCGTGATCGACCTACACCCCCAAGACCGGGGCCCCCAGGGCACCCACCACGGAGCCGTCGCCTGCAACGGCAACCTCTACTGCCCGGCCACCCCGAAGGCGCTGCTCGAGCTCTCCCCGCTCTCGCGAGGGGCGAGTGCCGAAGAGGTCATCGCCCACGATACGCAGGTGGCCGAGCTGGCCCGCTACAAGCTGGGCCGGGTCGCAGCCACAGACGCCGACGGCTTTCACCGGGTCGCCTGCCCGGCCACGACGGGAAAGCTCCGCTGCCCGCTGCGACCTGCCTCGATGGCGCTCGACCTCTCGCGCCCCGAGATCCTCGCCCCGCCCGAGCACCCCCCGACCTGCTGCACCCAGCAGACCATCACCGTCCCCCCTTCGGTCAACGCCAAGACCGCCCAAAAGCACGACTATCCGTCGAAGGCCTGGCGACACTCCTACGCACGGCGCACCGGCGTCGAGCGCTCGAACGCTCGGGTGAAGGACCCGGCAACGATCGACATCGGCAAGGGCTGGTGCCGGTTGATGGGCCTCGCCGGGCCGACGCTGTTCCTCGCCGCCGCACTCGCGGCCCGCAACCTCGCGATCGTCGACGCGTTCGAGGCGCGGCGGGCCGACAACGAGCGCAGGACGAGATCAGGCCTCCCACCCCGGACCCGCCGGCGCCGGCGCACCCCGATCGCCCAGCTCGTCGCAGCGGCGGACGCACCCCCCTAGTCGGTGCATCCCGGCGACCTGCCTGGAGAACCACGTATCGACCGAGGACCGAGCGCGCTTCGACGACCGCACGGAAACACCGATCCGCTTGGACGTCCCCTCAGCAGCGGCGTCACAGCCCTCTAGCACGATGAGGACGGTCCAAACGTGAAGTGGGTCCCCACCAAAACGTGAAGACCTCTCGGCGCCCCCGGCAGGACTCGAACCTACGCACCCGGCTCCGGAGGCCGGTGCTCTATCCCCTGAGCTACGAGGGCGGGCGGGACGTCGCCGGCGGCGTACACGCGGCCGGAACCGGCGAGCATAGTCGTCGCCGACGGGTTCCCGGGGCGGAGCCGGCACAAGTCCGACCTACTATGCGGCAATGGCGCCAGGCAAGGTCCTCGTCGTGGATGATGATCCCGTCGTACTGCAACTGCTCCGGCTCAACTTCGAGATGGAGGGCTGGCAGGTCGTGGCCGCAGCCGACGGGGAGGAAGCCATCCGAAGAGCGCTGGAGGACCACCCGGACGCCGTCGTGCTGGACGTAATGATGCCCGGGATGACAGGCCTGGAGGCGGCAGGCCGGTTGCGGGGCGACCCGGCGACGGCGTCACTGCCGATCCTGCTCCTGTCGGCCAAGGCCCAGCATGCCGACGTGGCGGCCGGGCTGGCGGTGGCGGACGAGTACGTGACGAAGCCGTTCGAGCCACTGGAGCTGCTGGAACGGGTGGCCACCCTGGCGGCTCGGACCGGCGAGAGCGCGCCCCGTTAGCGCGCGCTCGCCTCGTCCCGCCGGCATGCTCCCCGACCCGGCTGGCGGCCTTCCTCCCGGCCAGACGGGGCCGCCGGCCAGCGTCGGGCCCCTCCCGCCCCACCTGCTCCCGGACACCGCCCGGATCGGATCGACCGGCCGTCTCGTCGTCGGCGGGATCGACGTGGTCGATCTGTGCGCCGAGTTCGGCACACCGGTGTTCGTCTACGACGAGGAGCACCTGCGCACCCGCTGCCGGCAAGCCCTGGCCGCGTGGGGGAGTGGCGCGGCCTACGCGTCCAAGGCGTTCTGGTGCCGCGCCATGGCCCGCCTCGTCGCTGAAGAAGGCCTCGCCGCCGACGTCTCCACCGCAGGGGAGTTGCATGTCGCTCTCGCCGGCGGACTGCCGGCGGAGCGTCTCGTGCTGCACGGCAACAACAAGTCGGAGGCGGAGCTGGCCGCCGCCATCGACTGCGGGGTGGGCCGGATCGTCGTCGATTCCTTCGACGAGATCGACCGGCTCGAGCGGCTCGTGGCGGGAGGGACCTCAGGAACGGGGGAGCGGGGCCGGCCACGGGCCCTCGTCCGCGTCACGCCGGGCGTCGAGGCTCACACCCACGAGTACGTCCGCACGGGGCAGGACGACTCTAAGTTCGGCTTCGGGTTGGCGTCGGGGGCGGCGGCAGCGGCGGTGGCCCGGCTCCGGGCCCGGCACAGCCCCGTCGAGCTCGTCGGGCTCCACACCCACATCGGCTCGCAGATCTTCGCCCTCGACTCGTTCGCCCGGGCGCTTCAGCTGATCGCCGACTTCGCCGTGCCCCTCGACCTGCCCGAGCTCAGTGTGGGCGGAGGCCTCGGCGTCGGCTACGTCGACGGCGAACCCACGCCACGCATCGAGGACTGGGCGGCGACAGTCCGCACCGCCGTCCGGGACGCCGGATGGCCGGAAGGCGTGCGGCTGGCGGCCGAACCCGGGCGTGCCATCGTCGCCAGCGCCGCCCTCACCGCCTACACGGTGGGGACGGTCAAGGAGCTCCCGGGGATCCGCACCTACGTGGCCGTCGATGGGGGCATGAGCGACAACCCCCGCCCGGTTCTCTACGACTCGGGGTACGAGGCATTCCTCCCCCGGATGGCGGACGCCGAGCGCCCACGCGTCGTCACGATCGTCGGCAAGCACTGCGAGTCAGGCGACGTGATCGTGCGGGATGCTCGCCTGCCGGCGGACGTCGCCGTCGGCGACATCCTGGCCACGCCGGTCACCGGCGCGTACGGGCACTCCATGGCGTCGACCTACAACAAGGTGCCCCGGCCGCCGGTCGTGTGGGTGGCGGGGGGCGCGGCGCACACGGTGGTCCGGCGGGAGACCCTCGACGACCTGCTCGCCCTGGACCTCTGAGGAGAGGCTCCTCCCGGGCGCGGCCGCTGCGACAGCTACAGCTACCCTGCCGCGCATGAACCGGACCGCTGTGCGCGTCGGCCTGCTCGGCTGCGGCCACGTTGGCGGCGCGCTCGCTGCGCTCGTACTCGGCGATGGCGAGCGCATTGCCGCCAAGACCGGGATCGAGCTGCAGCTCGCCGCCGTGGCGGTGCGCAGCCGGGTGAAGGCGCGGTACGCCGCCGTCGACGACGGCCTGCTCACCACCGACGCCCAGGCCGTCGCGACCGATCCGGGTGTCGACGTCGTCGTCGAAGTGATGGGTGGGATCGAGCCGGCGCGGCGGCTCGTGCTCGACGCGCTGGAGGCTGGTAAGCCGGTGGTCACGGCCAACAAAGAGTTGCTCGCCAAC
>JAJZJY010000169.1 GCA_021809885.1 Actinomycetes bacterium | reverse complement strand
GGGCCCCGTGCCAGTCGACGGCGACCCCGAGGCGCCGGCGGTCGACTCGAGGGAGCGAGACGAGCGCCTCGCGCACCCGGGAGAGGTGTGCCGGACGGTGGTCGGCCTGGGTGAGAACCAACCCGAGCACGAAGGTGCGCACGGGGCACTGGCGGGCTCTCACCCCGAGCGGGAGGGCGGAGTCGATGCGGGCGATCTCTGCTGCCAGCGCGGGGGCGTCGCAGAGTGCCTCTGCCCGGGCGAGGTCGACGCGCGTCAGGGCCGGATCTCGCAGAGCAAGGTGACGGCGCGCGCTTCGTCTGGCCGTGGCAGAACGGCCACGAGGTCCCCGAGGCGCTGGGAGCAGGTGATGCCGGCCGCGTCCATGAACGCTTTGAGCCCGATCGTCTCGGCCACGCTCACGAGCCAGGTGGCCCGAAGCCGGGCGATGTCGAGCCGTGGGAGGTCCCGCCCGCCAGAAAGCGAGGAGGTGAGAGGCGTGGTGACGTTGCGCCGGGTTGGCGATGTCCCCCCGATCAAAAGGCGCGCGCCGGCGAAGCGGGCGGCCAAGTGGAGCCGCTCGTGATATCCGGAGAGCACCGGCACGACCCGGGTCTGCGGCCCGCGCGCACGCAGACCACGACGCCACCAGAGCGCGCGACGACGTCTTCACCGCTGACGGCCTTGAGGTCCGCGCCCACGAGCCCCGCACCTGCAGACAGGCACAAAAGGGCGTTCGCGCGCATGCGCCGCGACTCGGTCGGCTGGGCGTCCGCCAAGGAGAGGTAGCTGGCGATCTCGGCGCTCGTGTAGGGGGGCTTGGGCGGTTCGCGGCCGAGCCACACCGGCGGCGGCCCACACGCGTGCGACCGGGCGATCGCCCGCAGGTTGGTGCGCATCGTGCGGCGCGTCGCTGCCGACATCGTGGTCGTCCCCGGTGCACAGCAGCGCTCGACCACAGAGGGATGGAGCGCCACGCTGGCGGTGAGCTCGAGGCCGATCGACTCGCAGAACGCCCCGAGTCGGCTTGCGGCGAACAAGTACGCCTTGGCCCGGTTGCGCGTCGGCGGCCCGGCGGCTGCGGTCAGCTCCTTGGCGAAGGCGGCCGCGGCCCGAGACACCGTGCGCGAGCTGAAGCCCTCGATCAGCGCCGCCACCTCCACCGAGAGCACACCGTATATAGACTGTTTTCACCCGGACCGGTGGGGGATGCTCGTGGGAAGGTGGAGCGTGCTGGTTACTCCCAAGCAGGTGCGAGAGCAGGCTCGCATCGCCAGGGCCCTCGGGGAGATGGGCTTCGTCCTCCCCGGCAGCCTCACCGAGCGGTACTTCTCGTGCACCCACGCCGGCTGCCACTGCCACGCCGACCCCCCGGTCCTCCACGGCCCCTACGTCCAGTGGAGCCGAAAGGTGAGGGGCAAGACCACGAGCCGCACGCTCAGCCCCGAACAGGTCGCGGACTACCAAGAGTGGTTCGACAACGAGCGGCGCCTGCGTGCACTCGTGCACGAGCTCGAGGAGCTCAGCCTGTCGGTGGTCGATGCCGATCCCCGCACTCCCCGGCGGCGCTGAGCCTCCGGGTGTGGGTGTCGGGCGCTTATCCCGTGGGTGACCGCTGCAGCACACGTTGAACGACCTGTTCAGGCCCAAACGTGAAGACCTCACCACGACCGCTGGTCAGACGCGCACCTCGTTCAGGGGTGTAGACGCCTGACCAGCGGTTTTTCGTTTTCTCGCCCGGCGAGGAGGCGAGTTTCTCGGGTGTTTTTCTCGGGGCCTTATCAGTGCTGCGTACGCATGCTGGTGCAGGGTGTGCGCGGCGAGATGTGGCCGGTGAGCTGCGGTTTCGCGGCGACCGGCACGTCGATGTCGCTCTCCGAGGCGGTCTTGCGTATGCGTGCACAGGGCATGCGTACGCACTGCACTGATCAATGAGTCTCCCGGCCACCGGGCTGCTGTTCTGGCGCCTTGTCGGCCACGAACGCGGTTGCCGCCAGTCGGACGCCGGAGGTGCCCGCGGATGGCGGACCATCACCGGGCACGTCTTCGGGCGGGTCTTGCGGGAACGGACCGGACCAGGGCGTATCTGGTTCCGAAGGTGTCCGGGGGCGGTTGGTCCTATTCAGCGACGCCAGGCGCATCGGGCGGGGTAGCCCGCCGGCGGGCAGAAAGGGGGCAAGCTTGAGCACGTGGCGGACTCGGAGTTGGAGCGACCACGCTCAGCCGCGGCACCAGCGCAGGTGGGACCAGGAGACGCGTGATCGAGGGACCACGGCGTGGCGACGGGAATGGGCACGGCGAAGCCCGAGGCACCAGGTCGCCGCCTATCGAGAACGATCGCGGGCGCCCCTGCGAGCTGGCGGGCCCGGTGCGGACACGACCAGCGGGAAGATGACCGTGTCGAGCACCCGGTGCACGAACTCGGCGTCGAGGGGTTGGCCGAGGAGGACGCGCAGCAGGTTCAGCCCGATGAGCATGTCGGCCACGAGCTCGACGTCGCACCCGGGAGGGATCTCGCCCCGCGCCACGGCCCGGTCGAGTGGATCGCGCAGCGCCTGGCGGGGGGGCTGGAGGACGGTGTGCGACAGCTCGGCGCGAAGCTCAGGGTCGCGCCCGGCCGCGGTGACCAGCCCGACGACGACGCCCATCCTCTCGGTGGCCTCGGCGTCGAAGGTGGGCAGCGTAGCGACGAGCTCCTCGAAGTCGCCGCGCAGTGAGCCGGTGTTGGGCACGCTCAAGGGGGCCAACTGTTCGCGCCAGGCAACGACGGCGTCGACGACCAGGGCAGCCTTCGAGGGCCAGCGCCTGTAGAGCGCCCCCTTGCCTGCGTGGGCGCGCGTCGCGATCTCCTCCATGCTCAGGCGGTCGTAGCCGACCTCGGCCAGGCCGTCGAGCGCGGCGCGGATGATGGCGACGTCGCGCGTCGGGTCGAGTGGGCGTCCCGCTCGACCTAGCCCACGCGGTGGCGAAGGACGCAGCCGCTTCACGTTCTTCTCTCGATCTTTCGACATCTCGACTCTGCAGTGTATGCTCCGGTACGGAACGGTACTGTACCGGATCCTGGGAGAAGGCGGGCGCGGTGAGCCCCATGATCGAGGTGGAGGCGCTGGAGAAACGGTTCGGCGCGACCCGTGCCCTGCGGGGGGTGGACCTCGTCGGCGAGGAGGCCCGGGTGCTGGCCCTGCTCGGTCCGAACGGCGCGGGCAAGACGACGTTGGTCCGGATCCTGACCACGCTGCTGCGTCCCGATGCGGGCCGTGCCCGCGTCGCGGGCCATGACGTGGTCGCCGACGCCGCCGCCCTGCGCTCGGCGATCGGCCTGGCCGGTCAGTACGCCGCAGTCGATGAGCTCCTCACCGGTCGGGAGAACCTCGAGCTGGTCGGGCTGTGGTACCACCTGCCGAGAGCGGTCTACCGCCGTCGGGCACAAGAGCTGCTGGAGCGCTTCTCGCTGGCCGAGACCGGGGATCGGCTGGTGAGGGGCTACTCGGGCGGGATGCGGCGACGCCTCGACGTGGCCGCCAGCCTCGTCGCGCAACCAGAGGTGCTGTTCCTCGACGAGCCCACCACCGGTCTCGATCCCCGCACCCGCAACGACCTGTGGGCCTTCATCGAGGAGCTGGTCGCCGCGGGCACCACCGTCTTGCTCACGACCCAGTACATGGAGGAGGCCGAGCGCCTCGCCCATCGCATCGTCGTGATGAACGCCGGCACCGTCGCTGCCTCGGGCACGGTCGAGGAGCTGAAGGAACAGGTGGGCGGCGCGGTGCTCTCGGCCCGGGTGCGCGACCGGTCCGACCTCGGGCGGGCTGCTGCCCTCATGGCAGAGATCGGAGGCGGCGCGGTGCACACCGACGCCGACCAGCAGCAGGTGGACCTGCCCACCAAGGGCGGCACCCCGGTGCTCATCGCCGCGGGCAGGCGCTTCGAGGAGGCAGGGATCGGCCTCGATGACCTCGGGATCCGGCGACCGTCCCTCGACGACGTGTTCTTGCACCTCACCGGCGAACGTGTCGCTCCCGCTTCGCCGGAGGTGGCCTGATGCGCGCGCCGGCGACCACCCGGCGCAGCGGCGGGGCCCGGCGCCTGTCGCCCGCCCTCGCCGCCACCGACACCGCGGGGGTGGCCAAGCGCAACCTCCTCCGTATCGGCCGGACCCCACAGATGCTCGTCATCAGCGTGTTCCAGCCCGCGATGCTGCTGGTGCTGTTCCGCTACGTCCTCGGTGGGGCCATCCGCATCCCCGGCGGCAGCTACGTCGACTACGTGGTGCCCGCGGTGTTCATCGAGGCCGTGCTGATCGGCGGCATGACCACCTCGATCGGTCTCGCCCAGGACCTCAAGAGCGGGATCGTCGACCGGTTCCGCAGCCTGCCGATGGCCCGCTCCGCGGTGCTCGCCGGCCGCACGATCGCGGATCTCGCTCGCAGCGTCGTCTCCCTGACCATCATGGTGGTGCTCGGCCTGGCGGTCGGCTTCCGCTTCCACAACGGCCTGGCGCCGATCCTGGCGGGGATGGGGCTCGTCGTTTTCTTCGGCTACGCCTTCTCCTGGATGTACGCGACGATCGGCCTGGCCACCCGCGACCCCGAGACGGCGCAGGTCGCAGGCATCCTTCCGTTCTTCGTGCTCATGTTCGCCAGCAGCGCTGTCGTCCCTGTGGTCACGATGCCCGGATGGCTCCAGCCCTTCGCCCGCAACCAGCCGCTCAGCGTCACCGTCGCCGCCACCCGGGCGCTCATGGAGGGCGGTCCAGCTGCCCACGACGTCTGGCTGTCCCTCGCCTGGTCCACCGCCATCCTGGTCGTGTTCTTCGCCGTTGCCCTGCGCGTGTACCAGGCCGGCACCGCCTGAAGTGCGCGCAGCAGCCTCGATGACTGAGCGGAGCGGCTAGAACTCGCCGGCGGTCGGCGCGTACGGAGCAGAGATCAGCCGGCGTCTCCTCGCTCGATTTTCCATACCGGTCAGCGTTGGTCTCACCACCTGGGAGCAGCACGGGTTCTTGGTCTGACAGGCGCCTTCCACCGTCTGTGCGAAGCGAGAGCCGGATCAGGTGCAGGAGGCGATGGAACGCCCGACACAGGAACGAGAGAGATATCGGCGGATGCTTGGCCCGTCAGGGTGATGGCGCCAAAGTCCCAGCTCACGGGTGTGGATGGCAGTCTCGGCACCCTGAAGGGTCCAAGAACTCGATGCCGGAGGTGCGTGCGAGCTTTGCCGGGACCGAGATCCGTCGGAGCAGCCGATGGGACGAGCGCTTTGCAGGTCACTTCGAGTAGGACGTGATGGAAGCCCACGGCGCATCGCCCAAGCTGTGCGTCGTCGCGGACGGCAACGCGTTGAACGCGCTCCTCGGTCCCGGGGTGCCGGCCTCAGGCAGCCCGGCCGTACTCGTGGATGATGCCGCCGAGGATGTCGCGCCGGTAGATCTCGCCGGTGTGTGGTTGGTCGTGGCGCGGCAGCGGGGGTGCAAGCTGGCGTCCGCGGTGCGGGCGAGACTCGTTGTAGTGGCGGACGTAGAAGCCGAGCACCGATTCGAGGTGACGTCTCGAATAGATGAGCAGGTGGTCGAGACAGTCTTCACGGACGGTGCGGACCCAGCGCTCGGCGAACGCGTTGGCCTTCGGTGATCGGACCGGCGTGCGGATGGCGGAAATGCCGATGGCCTTGAACACCTCGTCGAAGGGTGCCGTGAACTTCGTGTCCCGGTCGCGGATGAGAAAGCGGAACCGACGATCGGCATCTTCGAGATCCGAGGTGAAATTGCGCGCCACCTGGACGACCCAGGCCATGACCGGCTTGGCGGTCACGCCGACGATCCGCACACGCTGGCTGTCGTGGTGGATGAAGACGAGCACGTATAGCCGACGGAGCAACAGTGGGATCGGGCCGGGGCGCGGTGCCTGCCTCTCGGCAGGTCCGTTTCCCCGGCCCGTCCCCCGAACCGGACGTGCGGCTTCCACCGCATCCGGCTCTCCACAAGCCCATGCCGCAGGGCTACGCAGCTTCTTTCGTCTCCGCCCACGGCGAAGGGATCGTCGCCCCCCGATAGCGGTAGCGGGTCACCGGAACTGCTCGACAATCGAACAGTGCTTCGCCGTCGTGCTCGGGCCACCAGGCAGTCGCCAGGTAGTGCCGTCGCAACGACTCCCAGGTGGCACGGAGGTGTTTCCGGCGTAACCAACGCACGATCCGCAACCAGGTGAACTGGTGTAGGTAGGCGAAGGTGTCCTTTGACACACCGTGCCGGAAGTAGTTCGTCCAACCTCGCAGTACGCCGTTGAGTTGGCGAAGGAGGTCAGAAAGCGGTTGGTTCGTTCCCTGTCCCGTGATCGCCTTCACCTTGGCCATGATTGAAGTCAGTGACTTCCTCGACGGCCACGTGTAGACGAACGCCTTGTTCGACCCCCTCTTCACTTGCCGCTGGATGCGGAAGCCGAGGAAGTCGAACCCCTCGTCGATGTGGCACACACTCGTCTTGTCCTCGTTGAGCCGAAGGCCCACCGTAGACAGCGCTGCTTCGACCTCGCGGCGCAGCCCTTCGGCGTGCGCCCGGGTCCCGTGCACCAGAACCACGAAGTCGTCGGCGTATCGCACCAGGCGATACGTGGCTTCTCCATGCCGGCGGCGGGTCTCCCGTTTGGGTCGGGTGGCCATGTCGCGCTCCCACGCCTCGGCGAAGTGCTCATCGAGGACCGAGAGGGCGATGTTGGCCAGCAGTGGCGAGAGGATGCCCCCCTATGAACAGCGCTGGGTTATGCACAGCGTGGACCCATCGACCCTGGTGAAGGTGGGGGTCGGGGTCGAGCGCTGCACATAACGCCAGGGCCTTCAGAGCGCGGCGAGCCAGTCGAGCAGTCCGGCGTCCCGGTTCCATTCGGGCAGGTCGTCAGAGACGATGTCGACGTAGACGGCTTCGAGGGCTCTGCGCTTGGCTTCGGTGGAGGCACGGGCGTAGATCTCGGTCGTGGACAGGTCGACGTGGCCGAGGATGTCGCGGATGTAGGGCAGCGGGACGCCCGCGTCGTAGAGGTGCATGGCCTTGCTGTGGCGCAGCACGTGAGGACTGAGCTCGGCATTGGCGAGCACCGGATCACTGGCCATGGCCTGGTACTTGGCGATGATCCAGGCGATCCCACCGCGGCTGAGCTTTCGGCCATGTTGGTTGACGAACACCGCGTCATCGTCGTGACGGAGCCCATCAAGATGGTGTTCGGCCAGGTAGGCCTCGAGCAGTGCCGCCGTGTTGTCGCCGAGGGGGACGTGGCGGGTCTTGTTGCCCTTTCCGGTCAAGGCCGCCATGGCCGGGGCCTCGAGCCGGACGTCGCGGACGGTGAGGTCGGCGAGCTCTTGGACCCTCGCTGCGGTGTCGTAGAGAGTGGCGAGCAAGGTCGCGTCGCGCCGTCCCCGCCGGGTGGAGCGGTCAGGCTTGCCGAGCAGGAGGCGAGTCTGCTCGACGCTCAGGTGGTTCACCGCCGCTTGGGGCTGTCTTTTCGCGGGGATGGCGAGAATGTCCTGGCAGCAGGCCATCCGGGCAGGGTCTTGGGATTGCATCCACCGGAAGAACGAGGCGATCGCGGCGAGGCGCTGGTTCCGCGTCGACACGCTGTTGTGCCTGACGTCGCCGAGCCAGTCCAAGAACCCGACAATCGCACCGGCGTCGACGCAGTCGAGAGTGAGCGTTTCCGGCGGAATGGAGCGGTCGTCACGAAAGAACACGACGAGCAGCTTGAACGTGTCGCGATAGGACACAACCGTGTTCGGCGAGCAGCCGCGAAGCCCTGCCAGATAGGCGGTGAGGAAACGGCGCAAGGCCAATGCGAAGTCAGTCGCCATGGCGCGGCCCTTCCGTGACCGGTGGGACAACGTCACCGATGGCGCGTCGAACCTGAGCGGTGATGTGGGGGTAGGACTCGGCAGTCAGCCTGAGGTAGTAGGCCGTGTCGTCCGGTGAAGCGTGGCCCATGTAGGCCTGAAGGACCGGCAGCAACGCACCGACGTCGTCGCCGCGCGCGAAGCACGCACGCAGGTTGTTCACCGCGAAGACGTGCCTGTTATGCGGAATTCCGCATAACAGGCATTAGGTGGACGGCGGAGTTATGTGCCCTGTCGGCGTGTTTCTGCTGGTGGGGGCTGCGCTGGTGGTG
>JAJZJY010000168.1 GCA_021809885.1 Actinomycetes bacterium | reverse complement strand
GCTCGCCCGGGTACCGGAGAACACCATCAAGTTCGCCGTCGGCGTGCTCCTCTCGAGCTTCGGTACGTTCTGGGGGGCCGAAGGCGCCGGCGCCCACTGGCCAGGCAGCGACGCCAGCCTGCTCTGGCTCATCCCCGCGATCGCCGTGCTCGCCTTGGCCGTGGCCCGGGCCCTGCGGTCCGTACGTTTGGCGCCGGTCCCTACGGGTACCGCCCCGGGTACGGGGACCATCCCGGTGACCGGCTCAGCGCCGGCGCCTCCCGCCGGCGCCCTCGCGCCCGCCCGGCGGGCCGTCCAGGGGTTTGGCCTGTTCTGGTGGGACTTCATCGTCGGTGACGACTGGAGCATCGCCGCCGCCGTGGTGATCGGGCTCGGCGCCGTCGCCGCCCTCGCCAGCGGTGGGATCGTCGCCTGGTGGGCACTGCCGGTGGTGTGGGCCGCGGCCCTCCTGGCCTCCCTCGCCCGGGCCGTCGGAATCTCCCGGACCCGGGCGCTCGTCGCCTGAGGGGGGCCACCACCGCCGTGGCGGCCGGTCGGAGCGGGTGAGCCGTCCCGGGGCCGGCCAGCCGGTAGCGTCCAGATCCGGATGCGAAGCGTCGAGCGTGGAGTGCGAACCGCCCGCCGCCCTCGCCGCCGCTGGACGGGCGAGGCGATGGTGATGCTGGTGGCGGCGGTCGTGGCCGCCGCCGTGGTCGCGTGGGCGTCCGGGGGCAGCGGGCGAGCTTCAACGGGCCGCACCAGCCAGCCGTCCCTGTCGCCTACGGGAACGGGGACCGGTCAGTCCACCGCCGCATCGGTGGGGTCCCACACGAGCACCCCGCCCACCACGCCGGCACATCGAAAGGCTCCTCAGGCGCGGCCGCCGTACCCCGTCGGGACGGCAGCGCTGACCCTCACCGACGGTGCCCGCAGCCTTCCCACCCTGCTGTGGTACCCGGCATCACACGCCGGCCAGGGCGCGGCGGGTCGACGGCGACCGGGCGGATGGCCGCTCATCGTCTTCTCCCAGGGTTTCGCCATCGCCCCCCAGGCCTACAGCGACCTGCTAGCGTCCTGGGCAGCCGGTGGGTTCGTCGTGGCCGCCCCGTCGTACCCGTTCACGTCGCCCGGCGTGGCCGGCGGGCTCAACCGGGCCGACATCGTCAACCACCCCGCCGACCTGCGAGCCGTCGTGGCCGAGCTGATCGCCGACGGTTCCTCCGCCTCGCCCGATCCCCTCCTCGCGGGCATGGTGGAGGACCGCGTCGGCCTCGCCGGTCACTCCGACGGGGGCGACGTGACCGACGCGGCCATCGCCAACAGCTGTTGCCGGATCAACGGTGTCGTCGCCGCCGAGGTGCTCTCGGGGGCGGAGCTCACCTGGTTCGGTGGCAGCTACGGCACAGGCCCGGCCATCCCCCTGCTCGTCGTGCAGGGCGACCAGGACACCATCAACCCACCGGCTTGCAGCAAGCAGATCTACGACGCCGCACCTGCCCCCAAGTACTACCTCGACCTGATCGGCGCCGGCCACCACGACCCGTACCTCAACCCGGCCGTCGCCGCCGCCTATCCCGACCCCAACCCTTCCGAGGCGCCGGTCTACCGCCAGATCGTCGCGAGGACCACCCTCGCATTCTGGGACCGCTACCTCGCCAAGGGGGCGCACGGCGCCAGCCTGCAGGCCGGCGCGAACGTGGCCGGCGTAAGCTCATTCACCGCCGGGCCGGCCGTCCCCATCGTCGGCACCTGCCCCGGGGCACCTCCCGGCTGACGCCTCGGTCATGACATGGCCGCGCGTGGGATCAACACGCGTCGACCGCAACCTCGCCGATCCGCCCGACGTGTCCGGATGGCCCGAGGCGGCGACCGCCAGCGCCCTTCCCTGGCGGCCAACTACGACCGGGCACCTACCTGGGCATGCTCGCCACCAGTCCTCCGGAGGAGAAGGCGGGCTCCGGCGCGTTGTTCGGGCAGTTGTCTGCGATTATCGCGGTCAACTGCCCGAACAACGCGATGGCCACGGCCCCGTTGCCGACCGTGCCGGTCCCTCTGGATCTTCCGTCCTCCCGACTCTTCCCGCCCTTCCGGGAGGGTCACGCACCGGAGAGCGGTCCGATCCAGCTCTCGCGATCCGCCAGCCCGTCGGGGTGGTCCTCCAGCAGCCTCTCGATCGCACCTGCGAGGACGACGACCCTGCGCGGGTGCGCGTCCTCGCCGACGGGACCAGGATCAGGCCGGCGTGCCCTCGGCCCTGCGCCAGGCGTTCGGCAGCGAGCGGGCGGAAGTCCTTGATGTTGTTGGTGATGACGCCACGCCCTTGCGTGCTCGCAACCTCGAGGAGGACCGCGTCGCTGCTCCCTACGAGCCCGACGCGCTCGGCAACGGCGACGACGTCATGGCCAGCCTCACGCAACAGCGCGGCGATCCGAGGGGAAAGCTGCTCGCCTACCAGTGCCCTCACGCACGCAGCGCCTTCTCACCGGCGGTCGCTGCAGCACGACCCCGTTCGTACTCGAGCTCGTTGGCTTCGATCTCGGTGTCGATCTCATGGCGGTACTCCCCGTAATAGGCAACGGCCGCCTCCACCAGCCCGGTGGGAACCCCGAGGTACTCAGCAGCCAGCGTGATCGAGCCGGCGTTGTCCTTGACCGTGGCAATGACCTCCCACACGTCGAGCCCGCGGCCAACCAGGCCGGCTCTGCGCCCACTCGGGCCATCGAGGAAGTGAACCAGGGGATGCAGGTCGTGGCGGAGGCCCTCTTCGACATAGCGCTGAGCCATCCATCATCGACCCCGCCATAAGTTCGGACTAGCCAGCGGCCCGCGGGACCCGACCGATCACCAGGCCGGCCTCGGCGACTACCCGCTCAGCGGTCACGTCGACGAAGCCGGCTGCGGTGAGCATCTCCCTCCATGCCTGGAGGGGTATCGGGCGCTCACGGGTGCGGGTCATGAGCCTCCAAGCGTTCTTGGCGATCCGCCACCACCCGGCAGGCCCGCGCCGCATCATCACCCGGACCTTGCTGCCGAGTATCGCCCGGTCCTCCGGGGTCGTCCCGCGGCCCACCATCATGTCGCCGATGATCAGCCGGCCACCCGGCCGTAACCACACCGCTGCGTTGTCCACGAACCGGCGCTTCTCCCGGTCGATCAGGTGGTGCAGCACGTAGTTGGACACGATCAGGTCCACGCTCCCCGGGGCGAACGTCAGCTCCTCCACCGGCGACAGGACCGTCTCGATGTTGCCGACGCCGGCCGAGGCGGCGTGCTCGCCGAGCCGCTCGAGCATCCCGGCACTCACGTCGACAGCCACCACCTTGCGGGCGTTGGACGCCAGGGGCAGGGCCAGCGCCCCGGTCCCGGTGCCTACGTCCACGACGAGCCCGCTCGGGCCATCCTCTCTGGCGGCGGCGAGAACCGCGCCGATGATCCGCTCCAGGCCGGCGACGCCGTGGTTGTCCCACAGGGCGACAGCACGGCCCCAGTGCCGTCGCTGGGTCCGGACCGAGCCTCGGGTCCGCCAGTCCATCGAACCGTTCCCGGATCGCGCCGAAAGGTTGGTCACGCCACCATCTTCCCCCGTGCGAGGCAGGGTCAAGGGAGCACGACGTTCGCGGAAGGTTAGGGTTGCTACAAGGAACCGTGATGAGCGGTGACAGCCGCGTGCGCCGCCGGGGTCCTGGCATGGATGTGGGCGAGGTACGCCCGGCGGAAGTTGCCGACCCGGCCGGTCAGCGCGACAGCGAGGACGATCCCTACGAGGAGGCTCGCCACGATGAGGCCGATGCGCGCCCGGCCCCCAGGCACCCGCCGGTAGGCCCGCGGACGCCAGTCGCGTGGAGCCAGCCGGCCCGTCTCGACCACATGCCCGAGGACGTGGACGGCCATCGCGCAGAACCACAGCACGAAGCTGGCCTTGTGGAGCAGGAGCAGCCACCCGCCGAGACCGTTGGGGAAGAACAGCAAGGCGATGCCGGTGGCGAAGAGCACCACGGTCAGCACCGCGATGAACGGCCCGAGCAGGCGCAGCACCGGCGCCGGCGGGCCCTTCGCCTGGAAGCCGGCGTCGCCGAGGTAGTAGCGGGCGAACCGCCACGAAGTCGACGCGATCTTCAGCATGACGGGCGGCACGAGCAGCAACCCGATCGCGACGTGGGGGCCGAGCAACGGCCAGATGCTGAGGATGGTCACACCCTCGGCCGCCAGCAGCACCAGGAGCACGGCGGCGGTACCGGCCGTGAGCCGGGCGTTCGCCTCCACTGCCCGGCCCGAGGACCGACGGGCAACCCGTCCGAGGCTCAACCCGTGCTCCGAGCGCTGAAGGGTGCGCATCTCAGGGCGTCGCTTTCGGCGTGGCAGCCAGCACCGCGAAGAAGTCCCTCGTCCACCCGAGCAGGTACGTGTCGGCGGGCCGCTGCTGGCCCGGGATCGCCGCGCTGAGCGTTCCGCCCGGCGTTGAGGCCACATCGGCCTGGACCCAGTACGGGTTGATGTCGAGCTCCATCGCGTTGGTCACCCCTGCCATCTGCAGGGCAGCCGCCAGATCCGATGGGAGCGCCCCCATCGAAGCGGCGTACACCAGGTTCCCGGCCGGGTCGGTCCCGACGGCACTGCGTGCCGTGGCGGCGACACCGTAGAGCTCTGCGCCCCACGCCCCCACGTTGGCGATCTGCGGGCTCACCTGGCCGGCGCTGATGAGTGGCGTCAGGTTCTGGCGGACACTCAGCACCTTCTCGCCAGGCACGGGCACCGTCTGCCCCCACACGCCGACACGGACAGACCCGTTCTGGTTGATCACCAGGCTGGCGTCGCCGGCCACGAGCGGCACGGCGACCTGCCCATCCACCTCCACCCCCCCCGAACCCGTGCTGACCTGGAAGCCACCGTTGAAGGCGCCGAGGAGGAGGGGACGTTCGGCCTGGCTGATCGCATAGCCGGCCGCCGCCGGGATGACGAGGCCCGCCGACGGCGGGTCGACGCTGCCGAGATGCAGGTCCAGCCGGAACCTGCCGGCGTGGAACCGCACGAGTGTCACCGAGGTGCCGTCCGGAAGGTGCACGGTGCGGGTATCGGTCACGATCCCGGCAGGGGTCTCCGAGACGACGGTCCAGCCCGGCGCCGGGCGCGGCAGGGTCGTGGTGGTCGTCGCAGGAACGGTGGTGGGCGACGCGGTGCCGTTGCTCCCGGCCTTCTTGCCCGCATTCTTCGCTCTGGTCGGCGAGCCGGCGCCGGTGTTCGCCGCCGACCCGGACGGGGCATGCGGGGGGTCGCCGGCGGCGCTGGAGGCGCCGCACGCCGATACCAGCGCGACGAGCGAAACCAGGATGGCGGCGCGCACCGCTCTTGCTCGCGTTTGTCGGGCGCGTCCCGTCAGCCGCACCCCCCGAGTATCGCCACGCCGGCGGCTGCTCCGTGCGCGCCCCGCCACATTTTGTGCCGGGCGTTACCGCTCCTCACCGCGCCTTTACCATCCCCACTGCCAGGCCAGGGCCCTTCCAGGGCGCCTCCCGGCTGCCTCCCAGACGCCTCCCGGACGGCCCTCCCGGACCGACGCCGTCTGGAAAGCTTCGGACGCCCGGAGAGTCCGGCGAGTCGGGAGAAGGGAGCGGCGCATGGGTGCCTACTGGGGGACATGCCTCGACCGCTTCGGCATCCGCTGGATGGTCAACCAGGCCACCAGGTGATCCGTCCCGGCCAGTGCCCGGAGCGGGTGCAAGCCGCTCGATCGCTGCCGGCCACGCCGGCGCCGGGTTCCGGCCCCGTGAGCGGATGGTGAGCGGATGGAGAAGGGACTGAGCGGGGGGGCGCAGTCGGGTGACGAGGCATCGCACCTGGGCATCCGGCCGCTCTGGATGCAGGTCTACCTGCCCAACCTGATCGTCGCCACCGGCCAGGGGGCGATGCTGCCGATCCTCGTGTTCGCGGCGAAGGACCTCCACGCTTCGCCAGCCGTCGCCACAGGCATCGTGGCGGTCAACGGCCTGGGCACGATGCTGTTCGACCTCCCGGCTGGGCGGATCGTGGCCCGCTTGGGCGAGTGGTGGTCCGCCTGGATCGGAACTTGCATGATCTGCGCCGGGCTGGCCGGCTGCCTCGTGGCGCCATCAGTGCCGGTGCTCGCCGTCTCCGTCTTCGTCCAGGCCGCCGGCTGGGCGGTGTGGAGCCTCGTGCGCATGACCCACCTCAGCCGGGTAGCGCCGGTGCGCGTGCGAGGAAGGGCACTGTCGCTGTTCGGCGGGGTGATCCGAGCGGGCAACGTGCTCGGACCCTTCCTCTTCGTCGTCGCCGCCGCAGGACACGCCGACACCAGCGCCGCATTCCTGATCTACCTCGCCTGCGTGGTCGTCGGCTTCGCCTGGCTGATCGTAGCCCGCGACCGGACCGACCATGGCGCCGCCGCAGCCCGCTCGGAGCGGATCCGCCCCTTGCAGGTCGTCCGGGACAATGCCCGAGGTTTGGCCACCTCCGGCACCGGGTCGCTCGGCATCAGCCTGCTGCGCGGGAGTCGCGCCGCCATCATCCCCCTGTGGGCCGCGCACATCGGGCTCGACTCATCCAGCGCGGCAACGATCTACGCCTTCTCCTCCGTCATCGAGTTGGCGTTCTTCTACCCGGCGGGGATCGTCTCGGACAGATGGGGACGCAGGGCCGTCGCCCTCCCCTGCATCCTCCTGCTCTCCGTCGGACACCTGCTGGTGCCGTTCAGCCACACGTTCTGGACCCTCTTCGCAGTCGCCCTCGTCATTGGTTTCGGCAACGCCATGGGATCGGGGATCGTTATGACCATGGGTGCCGACCTCTCACCCGCGGTCGGCCGGGCGTCGTTCCTCGCGGTGTGGCGGCTGATCTCCGACGGCGGCACGGCAGCCGGCCCGTTGGTCGACTCGGCCGTCGTCGCCATCGGCTCCATCGTCATGGCCGGGCCTGTCGTCGGCGCTCTCGGCCTGGTGACGGCGGCGGTCGTTGCCGTGGGGTTGCAGGAACCTCCTCACCTGGCGGGGCGCGCCCGCTCGGTGCCCGAGTCGGCGCCGCCGCCATGACAGGGTGCTGCGTGCTGTCCTGTGACCAGCGGGGCTCTGGTCACCCGGGAGCCGACGCTATCCACCTGCCGTTGGCGCCACTTGGGGCTTCGAGCAGGTTGCGAGCGTGACGGTTGGGCCGGCCGGTCATGGCGTCGGCCGCAGGATGCGGTCACGAGGGGCGGACGGTGATCCAGGTGCCGCGGGCGACGACATAAGGAAGGGCCCTCGACGCCGTATCGATCTGGCTGAAGGGGACGGCGGCGATGACCTCGTACCGTCCCGATGGGACCACATAAGAGGTATCGGGCAGGCAGGAGTCCGTGCCAACGATGAGCCGTAGCTCCTCGCTCTCCCCTGGCTCCAGGGAGACAGTTTGAGCTATGAAGGCGACAGAACCGGCGTAGGTGCCGGCCAAGAAGGCGTCGTCCGCACGACGCACGCCTCCCGTGATGATCCCGGTCGTGCCCTGCACCCGCTGCGAGCCCCGATTGGCGAAGACAACCCACCCTCTGAGCTCCCCGCCGGCAAGGACCGTGGCCGCGTCGACGGTGACGGTCAGCTCGAGGCCTGGGATCATGACCGTCGGGCTCGGAACCGGCGCGGGTTGGCGGTAGCCGATCTTGTCCGGCGGGAATGGCTTGTGGCCGACGGTGATCTTCAGGGCGTCCCCGTACTCCGCGTGAAGCTCTGCGGCCAGCGCGGCAAACGGTGCCTTCAACCGGATCATGCCGGGACCACCACCTCGTTCCGGGTGGCGCGGATCTCCATCGAGACGGTGGCGGATGGCGCGGATGGCCGCCTCGAGCTTGGCCAGCGGGTACGTCGCTCGTTCGACCCGCACCAACTCCGGGTGCTCCACCGACGCCTGCAAACCCCGCAGGTGCTCTTCCAGGTCTGAGGTCAAGGCGACGACCACCACCTCCCCGTCGACGCGGATGCCTCCGAAGACCTCCGGGAAACCCGCCACGTAGTCACGGACATCCTCGACCGTGTCCAGGCGCCAGTTCCCGCCCCGTGAGCCTGGGCCGGCCGGATCCCTCCGCACGAAACGAGTGTCGCACGATGCCAGATCCCAGGCATCGAGTGCCGTGGCGGCAGGGAGCACCAGGCGCCGGCAGCGGA
>JAJZJY010000167.1 GCA_021809885.1 Actinomycetes bacterium | reverse complement strand
ACCATCGAGGACCCGATCGAGATCCTGCACCCCGACAAGCGGTCGATCGTGAGCCAACGCGAGATCGGCAACGACACGCGGGACTACGTGCAGGCGATGCGTCGGGTGCTGCGGCAGGACCCCGACATCATCCTGATCGGCGAGATGCGCGACATCGAGACGGTGAGCGCTGCTCTCACGGCCGCCGAGACGGGCCACCTGGTGCTGTCGACGCTGCACACCACCAACGCGACCGAGACGGTCAACCGGATCGTCGACTTCTTCCCTCCCTTCCAGCAACAGCAGGTTCGCATGACCCTCGCCGGCGTGTTGCGCGGGGTGATCAGCCAGCGCCTCGTCCAACGGGCGGACGGCGACGGGCGGGTGCCCGCCATCGAGGCGATGGTCGTGACAGGCACCATCGCCGACCGGATCGTCGACCCGGCCGGCGCCGGCGGTGAGTCGATCGAGGAGCTCATCGCCGACGGCGAGTACCACGGGATGCTGACCTTCGACCAGAGCCTCTTCGGGCTCTACAAGAGCGGCCTCGTCACCCTGCGCGCCGCCCTCGGCGCGGCGACCAACCCGCACGACTTCCGCCTCGCGCTGCAGAACGCCGGGCTCCTCAACAGCGGCTGAGCACGGCACCGGTGCTGGCGGCACCGGCCAGTAGGGTGAACCGCCGTGGTCCCGGATCGCCTGCAGCCGCTCGTGGCGGAGACGGCGCCGCTCGCCGCCCGGTTCCGGGGCGCGGGCCGGCGCCTGTACCTCGTCGGCGGTGTCGTGCGCGACGCCGTCGTCGGCCGGCTCGACCCGGACGGGGATCTCGACTTCACGACCGACGCCCCACCCGACGAGATCGAGGCGCTGCTCGCCGGCCTCGCTGACGCCGTGTGGACCCAGGGCAAGCGCTTCGGGACCATCGGCGCGCGCCTCGGTGCGCGGACGGTGGAGATCACCACCCACCGGGCCGAGGCCTACCACCCCGACTCGCGCAAGCCGGACGTCGTGTTCGCCGATGCCGTGGAGGCGGACCTCTCCCGACGTGACTTCACCGTCAACGCCATGGCGCTGGCCTTGCCGGAGCTCACGCTCGTCGACCCCTTCGACGGGGTTGCGGACCTCGCCGCCGGCCGGCTGCGCACGCCGCTCGAACCCGAGGTCAGCTTCACCGACGATCCCCTGCGGATGCTGCGTGCCGCCCGGTTCGTCGCCGGCTACGGCCTCACCCCCGACCCCGGGCTGGTCGACGCCGTCAGCGCACTGCGCAGCCGCCTCGACATCGTCTCCGACGAACGGATCCGTGACGAGCTCGACAAGCTCGTCGTGGTCCCCCAGCCGGGCGAGGGCCTGTGGTTCCTCGTGAGCACGGGCCTGGCCGATGAGTTCCTGCCCGAGCTGCCGGCACTCGCTCTCGAACAGGACCCGGTGCACCGCCACAAGGACGTGCTCGCCCACACCATCGCCGTGGTGGAGAAAACGTCGCCCGACCGCCTGCTCCGGCTGGCGGCGCTGTTCCACGACGTCGGCAAGCCCAAGACCCGCTCGTTCGGGCCGAGGAGGACGGTGTCGTTCCACCACCACGAGGTGGTCGGGGCGCGCATGACCCGTGATCGGATGCGGGTGCTGCGGTACGCCAACGAGGACATCGACGTGGTGAGCCGACTCGTCGAGCTGCACCTGCGGTTCCACACCTACCGGATGGGCTGGACGGACAGTGCCGTCCGGCGCTACGTCCGCGACGCCGGCCCGCTGCTCGATCGCCTCAACGAGCTGACCCGCTGCGACTGCACGACCCGCAACGCCGCCAAAGCCGCCGCCCTGTCCCGGCGCATCGACGAGCTCGAGGAGCGGATCGCCGAGCTCCGGGACAAGGAGGAGCTCGCCGCCTTGCGCCCCGACCTCGACGGCGTCGAGGTAATGGCACGTCTCGGCACAGGGCCGGGCCGCACCGTCGGCGAAGCCCTCGCCTTCCTCATGGATCTCCGCCTGGAGGAGGGCCCCCTCGGCAAGGACGAGGCAACCCGGCGCCTCCAAACCTGGTGGGCCGCTCGCAGCGAGCGGGAGGGTTGAAGGCGGCGTCTTTCTCTCTCCCCCCCGTCAGTTCCCTTCCTTGCGAGCCCGGACGATCAGGGTCCGGGGCACCCGCACGGCCGCCTCCTCCCAGAAGGCGCTGCGCGGCACCCCGGAGGGCGGCTCCGGCTCGAGGACCAGGTCGACCCGGTAGCTCGCCCGCACCAACCCGGTGAACAGCTCCGACAGCGGATGGTGGTACTCGGCGAAGCTCACGCCGCCGCGCTCCACCTGCCGGGGGCCTCGCTCGAAGTACGACCCGCTCGCATCCCACGCCGGGTGCGGCAGGCTGAACACCAGCGGCGCCCCCACCTTGAGGACCCGGTGCACCTGGCGGAACACCCGGCCGAGGTCCTCCACATAGGCGAAGGCGTACGCCGAGAACACGAGGTCGATCGAGTCCGCCCGCAGGAAGGCGAGGTCGGCGAGGTCACCGTGGCGGAGCTCGACACGCACCTCGTGTCGAGCCGCCAGGCTCCGGGCAAAGGCGAGCTGCTCCGCCGAGAAGTCCACTCCGATGGCCGTCGCCCCCGCCTTGGCGAAGGCGACCGAGCACTGGCCGCCACCGCAGCCGAGCTCGAGCACCCGCTTGGCGCGCAGGTCGCCGAGGACGCGCAGCTCCTCCTCGGTCGGGATGTCCGGCCCGTAGTGCGCAACCGTGGCCGGCCACTGCGCCGCCTCCTGGTAGGCGGCGGCGTAGCGATCCCATGCTGCGGCGTTGTCGATCGGCACCGGCACATCCTGGCAGAGCGCCGCGCCGGCGGCTCGAACCTGCTACCGCCCCTGGCTCCAATCGCCGGGCTCCAGCCCGGCAGCGAACGCCTCCACCATGTCGTGGGCGACGTCGTCGTGGTACTGCACCGGAGGTGACTTCATGAAATAGGCCGACGGACCCACGAGCGGCCCGCCCAGGCCGCGATCGAGCGCCAGCTTCACGCATCGGATGGCGTCGATGATCACCCCAGCCGAGTTGGGCGAGTCCCACACCTCGAGCTTGAGCTCCACGTTGAGAGGCACGTCTCCGAAGTTGCGTCCCTCCAACCGGATGTAGGCCCACTTCCGGTCGTCGAGCCACGACACGTGGTCCGAGGGGCCGATGTGGACGTCGTCCGCGTCGATGCCCCGCTCGACCTGGCTGGTGACCGACTGGGTCTTCGAAACCTTCTTGGACTGCAGGCGCTCCCGCTCCAGCATGTTCTTGAAGTCCATGTTGCCGCCGACGTTCAACTGGTACGTGCGGTCGAGCACGAGCCCCCGGTCCTCGAACAGCCGGGCGAGTATGCGGTGCACGATCGTCGCGCCCACCTGGCTCTTGATGTCGTCGCCGATGATGGGCACGCCGGCGTCGGTGAACGCCCGGGCCCACTCCGGGTCGCTGGCAATGAACACGGGGATGGCGTTGACGAAGCCGACACCGGCGTCGAGGGCAGCCCGGGCATAGTGCTTCTGCGCCTCATCCGAGCCCACCGGCAGGTAGGAGACGAGGACGTCCGCATTCGTCTCCCGGAGGACGTCGGCGACGTCGGCGGCCTCGGCCGGCGACTCCTCGATCGTCTCCCGGTAGTACCGGCCGAGCCCGTCGAGGGTCGGCCCGCGCCGCACCTCGACCCCCAGCTCCCCGACGGAGGCGAAGCGGATCGTGTTGTTCTGCCCGGCGAAGATCGCCTTGCCGAGATCGAGGCCGACCTTGGCGGCATCCACGTCGAAGGCGGCGACGAGCTCGACGTCGCCGACGTGGTAGCCCCCGAGCTCGACGTGCATGAGACCCGGGACCCGCTCGGTCGGGTCGGCATCCCGGTAGTACTCGACACCCTGGATCAGCGAGCTGGCGCAGTTGCCCACGCCGGCGATGGCGACCCGGATCTTGCTCATCTGGTGCTCTCCTTGTCCGGCCCCGTGGTCATGGCCACCGGGGTTGTCGTGGTCCGGGGGTGCTCCCCCGACGAGTCAGCGCGGTCGGTGGCGCCCACGGCGGCGCTGGCGGCGCGCGCTTCGCGCTCTCGTGCGATCAGCCGCTCGATCCACGACAAGTCGTGCTCGGTCGCCTCCCGGTCGTGCTCGAGCAGGCTGTGCAGGTAGGCGTCGAGCTTGTCCCTCGTCGTGCGGGCGCGGGCACCGGAGCGGTTGAGCCGCTCGAGGAGCTGGAGCCGGCGGTGTTCGAGCATGCCGAGGCGAGCATCGTCCGACAGGTAGCGGGCGAACGCCAGACGGAGGCTGAACAGCCGGGCGTCCTCTGCGGGCCCGCTGTCTTCTGCGAGCAGCTCGGCGAAGAGCTCCTCGCCGCGCTGGGTGATGCGGTACACCTTGCGGCTCCTGCCCCGCCGGGTACCAGCCGTCCTGGCCCGGAACGCCGCCAGCTCCCCTCCGAGCGATCCAGTCTGCGGGATCGGGCTCGTGTCGGCAGCCGGCTCGAGGCTGCGCACGGCGCCGGCGCGCTCCAGGCGCGCCAGGGCGGGGTACAGCGAGCCGAACGACACCCCCGAGCCCAACCCGAGCGTGTCGGCGAGGCGCTTCTTCAACTCGTAGCCGTGGAGATCCTGCTCCTTCAACAGGCCGAGGATGGCGAGTTCGAGCACGCGGGCCTTTCGCTGGTCGGGGTTCGCCCCGGGAGGCGTCGCCGCACTATATCGAGCCGATACATCTATCGACATATCGGGGTGGCCATGGCGACGGTGCTGTGGGCGCGGCGCGGCCGGAGCGGCCATGCTGCGACGGCGGCGGCGCAGAGTAGGGTGCCCGGTGATGGGTTTCCGTCCCGAGTCGTTGCGAGGCGCCACGGCCGCCGGCCAGGTCGCCGGCCATGTGGACTACCGCCTGGCACGCAACGCCGTGGTGAGCGAGTTCCGCAAGGGCCGCCTGTCCCGCCTCGACGTCTGCGACGCCCACCCGGAGTTGCTCCGGGCTGCCGGCAGCGTGGGCGAGGAGACCCCCGAGGAATGCCCGATCTGCGAGGAGGATCGGGTGCGGCTGGTGTCGTACGTCTTTGGCGCTCGCCTGCCACCCAGTGGGAAGTTGGTGAGCACCCGGGCGGAGCTCGCCAAGCTGAGCCGCACCGACCGGCACCTGGCGTGCTACGTCGTCGAGGTCTGCCCCACCTGCTCGTGGAACCACCTGGCCCAGACCTTCGCAGTGGCCCGCAGCGGCGGCCCGGCCGGACGGCGCGCTACGACGTAACCGGCCCGGGCCAGGACCGCCTCAACGGTACGATCCCTGCACCGCCGGCAGCCGCGTGGGCGCTGGACGGGACAGGAGGTAGAGCCATGAGCAGGGTGACCGCGCCCGAAGTCCGGGCACGCAAGGGCAGCGGCCAGCGCTTGGTGATGCTGACGGCGTACGACGCCCCCGGCGCCCGAGTCGCAGACGCCGCCGGGGTGGACATGATCCTCGTGGGCGACTCGGTCGCCGACACGGTGCTCGGCTACGGCGACACGCTGCAGGTGACCGTGGCCGACATGGTCCACCACGTGGCGGCCGTAGCCCGCACCGGACCGAGAGCCATGGTGATCAGCGACCTGCCCTGGCTCAGCTACCACACGGGCCCCGCCGACGCCGTCGTCAACGCCGGCCGGCTGGTTCGCGCCGGTGCAGGCGCCGTCAAACTCGAGGGCGGCCGCAAGCGGCTTCCTGTCGTCGACGCCCTCGTCGACGCCGAGATCCCGGTGATGGGCCACCTCGGGCTGACGCCGCAGTCGGTCCTCGCCATGGGCGGCTTCAAGGTCCAAGGGCGCGCCCACCGGGAGGTCCGGTCGATCCTCGACGATGCCGCTGCCCTGGCCGAGGCGGGTGTGTTCGCCATCGTGTTGGAAGGCATACCCGATGCCGTGGCCCGCCTCGTCACCGAGGCGGTGCGGGTACCGACCATCGGCATCGGTGCCGGCCGCCACTGCGACGGCCAGGTCCTCGTCTTCCACGACCTGCTCGGTCTCGGCGCCGCGTCGGTCCCCAAGTTCGTGCGGCGGTACGCCACGCTCGGTGCGGACGCCGTCGCTGCGATCGCCCGTTGGGCCAACGACGTGCAGGACGGCACCTTTCCGGACGACTCGGAGAGTTATCACCTCCCCGCCGATGTCACACTGGACATGGGGTGCGATGGGACCACCCCAACCGCCGATCCACCCGGGAGTGCCGACGGGGAGATGGGTCTGGCGGCGGTCACACCCGTGGGGCATGCTGTAGGAGAGAGGGCCGGTCGTCCCTGGCCCGACCGTCGGCCCGGGTGATCCCGGGTCCCCGCCAACCGGTGACGGCCGATCCCCATTTTCGGTCGCACCCTCGCTTCCTCGTGCTCCGGCCCCGGGTGGCCGTCGCACCATTCGGGTTCCCGAGCGCGAGCCCCGAGCAGCCCAGTCGGCTTCCGGGCCGACAGAGAAGATCGCCGGTGTCAGGTACCATGAGCGCCTCGAATGAAACCCTGCTCCGGAAAGCCCGGAGCCCCGAGCGTCAACGCCGGGTCCACAGGGAGGTGGTGATCGGCCCATGAGGCCGTACGAGGTCATGGTCATCTTCGACGTCGGCCTGGAAGAGGACGTCATCCGGGCCACCATCGATCGGGCCACGCAGCTCGTAACTGCCGGAGGTGGGACCATCGGGCGCGTCGACCGTTGGGGTCGGCGTCGCTTCGCTTACGAGGTCCACCACCGCAGTGAGGGCTACTACGTCGTCATCGAGGCCACCGCCCAACCACCGGTGATGGCCGACCTGCACCGGATGCTCGGCCTCGCAGACGAGGTCGTCCGCCACAAGGTCATCCGCCTGCCGGACAAGATCGCCGGGCGCACCCTGCGACCTGTACTGGCCGAGGAGACCCCCGCGGACAGCAAAGCGAACGGAGCGTAACCACCATGTCCAACGGCAACCACGTCACCATCACGGGCAACCTCACCCGCGACCCCGAGCTGCGATTCACGCCATCGGGCCAGGCCACCACCAGCTTCGGCGTGGCCGTCAACCGTCGCTGGCAGAACCGCCAGTCCCAGGAGTGGGAGGAGTCCACCTCCTACTTCGATGTCGTCTGCTGGGGCCAGCTCGCGGAGAACACTGCGCAGTCGCTCGCCAAGGGCTCCCGCGTTGTGGTCACCGGCCGCCTCGACCAGCGGAGCTGGGAGAGCCAGGCGGGCGAGCGCCGCTCCAAGGTCGAGATCACGGCCGACGAGGTGGCACCCAGCCTGCGCTGGGCGACCATGACGATCACGAAGAACGAGCGCCGCAGCCCCGACGGCGCCAACTACACGAGCAACGGCGCTCCCGCCCAGCCCCCCGCGCCCACCCCTACCCCGGAGGCCGGCAGCTACCAGTACGAAGAGGAGCCCTTCTAGGTCATGGCACGCAACAACGATCGGGATCGCGGCAAGCGAACCGTCAAGGACAACCGGCCCCGCGGCAAGAAGAAGGTCTGCGTGTTCTGCAAGGAGCACGCCGTCTGGGTCGACTACAAGGACGTCAGCCTCCTGCGTCGGTTCATGAGCGACCGAGGCAAGATCCGGGCCCGGCGCGTCACGGGCAACTGCGCCCAGCACCAGCGGGACGTCCAGGTCGCTATCAAGACCGCCAGAGAGCTCGCCCTGCTGCCATACACCCAGCGGACGGTGAGCGAGAGGGGGCCCGGACGCGGACCACGCGGGCCCCGGCGAGACGAGCGCGGCCCTGCCGCCGGCACGAGCAACGCCGATCACGAGCCTACGAGCGAAGGGGTCGACGGCGGGTCCGAACCCGAGACCGAGGAGGTGGGGGCGTGACCCGGGTGGTGTTGCGGGCCGACCACGACCCACTCGGCAAACGCGGTGACATCGTCGAGGTGTCCGACGGCTATGCCCGCAACTACCTGCTTCCGAAGGGTTTCGCCATCCCCGCCACGGAGGGCGTGACCATGCAGGCCAACGCCATGCGCCGGGCGCGGGATCTGCGGGACGCCAAGGACCGGGAGGCGGCGGAGACCGTTGCCCGTCGCCTCGTGGCAGCCGTCATCCGCGTGCCGGCCAAGGCGGGGGCGGGCGGGAAGCTCTTCGGCTCGGTCACCGCCGCAGACATCGCCGAGGCCGTGGCCACCCAGTCCGACGTCGAGATCGACCGCCGCCGCCTGC
>JAJZJY010000166.1 GCA_021809885.1 Actinomycetes bacterium | reverse complement strand
CCGCCGGCGCCCCGTCGGGCGGTGCCCTCGTGCTCCATGGCGGCCAGGGCTTTGGCCGCGGTCGACCGGCCGATCCCGGCCACCTCGGCCAGCTCGGCTGCGGTGGCGCCCGGATGCGCGGCGAGCGCGACGGCGAGCGCCTCGGCGGGGGTGTGCGTGCTGGGGGTGGCGGTGGTCATAGCCTGCTCCTTTTCGTGCGGTGCTGCTTGGGTCTGGAGGAGCTACCTCAACCTCGGCGGGGACCTCAAGGCGATCCCGGCGAAAAAGTGGTGTCCGGATTTGGGCCCTCGACCCCTATTTGGGGGGTGGCACGCCTTCCCCGGCCGTGGGCCGCCCATGGCCACGACCACCACCCCCCGCACCCCCACCGCTCCCCAGCCCTCCCGCCGGCACGAGGCCCGGCCGGTGCCCCTCGCCGTCTGGCCGGTCGCCCAGCGAAGCGCCCAGTACCAGCGGGCCGGCCGCTACCTGCCCGCCTGCACGGCCCACCCGGCCAAGATGCTCCCCGACCTCGCCCGGCGCATCGTCGCCGAGTACTCCCGCCCCGGGCAGCTCGTGGTCGACCCGATGGCCGGCACCGGCACCACCCTCGTCGAGGCCGCCCTCACCGGGCGCCGCGCCATGGGCGTCGAGCTCGAAGCCCGCTGGGCCGAGCTCGCCCGGGCCAACGCGGCGCACGTCCTCGGCCCCGACGCCCGCCGCCTGGTCGAGGTCCGCCAGGGGGACGCCACCAAGCTCGCCGACCTGCTCGGCGACGACGCCGGCCGGGTCGACCTCGTCTGCACCTCACCGCCGTACGCCTGCGACGTCGGCAACCTCGACACCACCAACTGGGGGGCGGGCCACAACCTGTGCGCGACCGGCGAGCGCAACTACTCGAAGGACAAGGCCAACCTCGGCCACGCCCGCGGCGCCGCCTACGAGTCCGCCATGGCCGCCATCTACACCGCCTGCCTCGCCGTGCTGCGCCCCGGGGGGATCCTCGCCGTGGTCACCAAGAACACCCGAAGGAAGGGCCGGACCCTCGACCTCGCCGGGCTCACCGTCGCCCTCGCCGAGGCCGCCGGGTTCACCTACCTCCAACACGTCGTCGCCCTCCACGCCGCGGTCCGCGGCGGCGACCTCGTCGCCCGCCCCTCGTTCTGGCAGCGCACCCAGAACCAAAAGGCCGCCGCCCGCGGCGAGGCCGCCCACCTCGTCGTCCACGAGGACCTCTGCGTGTTCTCGGCCGGCCCCGCCCAGCTCGCTTCGACCACGAAGGAGGACCCCCGTGCCCACTGACCTTGCGCTGTCGGTCTGGCCGACCGCCCAGCAGCCCGCCCGCGCCCAGCGCGCCGGACGCTACGTGGAGCTGTCGGGCACCCACCCCGCCCGGATGCTCCCCGCCATCGCCGCCCGGGCCATCGCCACCTACAGCGCCCCCGGCGACCTCGTCCTCGACCCCCTCTGTGGGATCGGCACCACCCTCGTCGAGGCCGTCCACCTCGGGCGCGACGCCATCGGCGTCGAGTACGAGCAGCCCTGGGCCGACCTCGCCCGAGGCAACCTCGCCCACGCCAGGTCCCAGGGCGCCAGCGGGCACGGCGAGGTGATCTGCGGCGACGGCCGCCACGTGGCCGGCCTCGTCGACCCAGCCGTGCGCGGCCTGGTCACCCTCGTGCTCACCAGCCCACCCTACGGGCCCTCCCTCCACGGACAGGTGACCGCCGTCCCCGGCGCCGGGGTGCGAAAGCGCCACGACCGCTACTCGAACGACCCGGCCAACCTCGCCCACGTCGGCCTCGCCGGCCTGCTCGACGCGATGCGGGTGATGCTCGCAGGCGTCGCCGTCCTGCTCCGCCCCGGCGGCTACGTGGCCATGACCGTGCGGCCGTGGTGGCGCCAGGGACGGCTCGTCGACCTCCCCGGCGCGCTCGGCCGGGCCGGTGAAGACGCCGGCCTCGTCCTCTACGAGAGAGACGTCGCCCTCCTCTGCGGGCTTCGCCACGACGCCCTCGTCCCCCGGGCCTCGTTCTTCGCCCTCGAGCAGGTCCGCAAAGCCCGCGCCAGAGGCGTCCCCCGCCTCGTCACCGCCCACGAGGACCTCGTCGTCCTCCGGCGGGTGCCGGGGCGGTGAAGGACACCACCCGCACGAAACGAGCACATCCGACCCGCCGGCACCACCCCGCCGGCGCGCTCCGGCTCCTCCCGCCCACCTACCAGCCGATGACCCCCGAACAAGAAGAACAAGCCGTCGAGGCATTGGCCGGCCTCCTCGCCGAAGCGGAGCAACGCCGGGCAGGCGAGGGGGGATCGGCCCGGCCGGCGCCTTGACAGCGCCACCACGTCGAGGTCTCCTCTCGCCGACCGGCCGGGCCGGGAATGGATAGGAGGAGCCCATGACCACCGCCAGACGCCGAAACCCGGGAACGCCCCCGACCGCCACCTTGGGCGCCGGGGGCGGGGCCGTCCGGGTCGCCTGCTACCTGCGCATCTCCACCGACGAGGAGCACCAGCCGTTCTCCCTCGGCGCCCAAGAGACCCGCCTCGGCGCGTTCATCGCCAGCCAACCGGGCTGGGAGCACGCCAAGACCTACACCGACCAGTTCTCCGGCGCCTACGCCGAGCGGCCCGCGTTGGACCAGGCGCTGCGCGACGCCCGCCTCGGCCGCTACGACATCCTCCTCGTCTACCGCGTCGACCGCTTCGCCCGCTCCTTGAAAGTCCTTGTCGGCCTCCTCGAAGAGCTGGAATCGGCCGGGGTCGCGTTCCGCTCGGCCACCGAGCCCATCGACACCTCCACGCCCACCGGGCGCATGCTCGTCCAGCTCCTCGGCGTGTTCGCCGAGTTCGAGCGGGCCACCATCATCGACCGCGTCGTCGCCGGCATGGAACGAAAAGCCGCCCGCGGCGGCTGGCCCGGCGGCGCCGTCCCCTACGGGCTGCGCCTCGACGACGACAAGCACCTCGCCGTCGAACCTACCGAGTTCCCCCTCGTCGAGCGGATCTTCACCCGCTACAGCACCGATCACGCCGGGGCCGCCACCATCGCCGCAGAGCTCAACGCCGATGCCTGCCGCACCAGAAGCGGCCGGCGCTGGTCCGCGCAGGCCGTGCTGTTCATCCTCCGCAACCGCAGCTACCTAGGCGAGATCACCTTCCGCGACGTCTGTCACCAACCCGAGAGGCCCCTCATCGACCCCCACCTCTTCGACAAAGCCCAAGGCGTCCTCGCCGAGCGCGGCGAGAGCTACGACCGGCGCATGACCCACGCCCACCCCGACTACCTCCTCACCGGGCTCATCACCTGCGGCAAGTGCCGGCGGAACTACGTCGGCGTCGCCGCCGCTGGACGAGGGCACCGCTACCGCTACTACGCCTGCTTCACCCGCCAGCGCTACGGCAAAGACGCCTGCGACAGCGAACGCATCCGCGCCGACGTCATCGAAGCCGCCGTCCTCGACGCCCTCATCGCCTTCTACGCCGACCCCGACCTCATCGCACGCGCCGTCACCGTCAAGACCCAACAGGTCGCCACCACCACCCGCCGACACCGCGACGAGATCGACGCCACCACCGCCGAGCTCAAAAAGACCGAAGCCGCCATCGAGCGCTACATCCTCGCCTTCGAGGCCGGCACCATCAGCGACGAGATGTTCGGACCGCGCGTCCGCGACCTCGGCGACCGAGCCCGCACCCTCAAAGCACGGCGCGACGAACTCGAAGAGGCCGCCTACATCGCCACCATGGACCCACCCGGCCAAGCCGACCTCGACACCCTCCGCACCGACCTCGAACAGATCATCAGCTCCGGCACCGACGCACGACGCAAAGCAGCCGCCCAAGCCTTCGTCCACCGCCTCGTCGTGGTCGAGCCCGGCGTCATCCAACCCACCTACCTCATACGAGGCAGCATCCCCACCGACCCGGCCGACAACCCCAGCCAAACCGCACCCACGTCGGCGTCTCGCGCCGTGACAGATTTGGTGGAGACGATGGGACTCGAACCCACGACCTCCTGCGTGCAAAGCAGGCGCTCTCGCCAACTGAGCTACGTCCCCGACGCTCCCAGGCAACCGGGAACAGCCCATTTTAGGACGTGGACAGACTGCAGGGTGCCGGTGCCGATGGCGACGCGATCTGTCCCCGAGTCCTGCGGGCTTCGACACGGGAGCTGCGGTCTCGACCGGGGCGCGGCAACGACAGCTGGTTGGACGCAATCGGGATAGCGTTGACAGGGGCTGGCCATCTGACGGGCAGATCACGGGCCTGCCTTCCGGCGCACAAGCGGCGAAGTCGCACCCGCCCGTCGCTCATCACCCCGCGTGGAAGGTGGATCGATCGTGGGTCCAGATCTGCAACCGAGCTCTTCGGGCACGTTCGAGCAGCGTCGCCTCAACGCACCCCCGTCTGAGGGTGGGCAGACCGACCGTGTGACCGACCGGCAGGCAGACCAGACAGCCGGCGACGGACGGCGGCCGGTGTGGAACGGGCCCGAGATCGTCGTCGAAGACGTTCACAAGTCGTTCGGAGACGTGCACGCGCTGCGCGGGATCGATCTCGCCGTCGAGCGCGGCAAGGTGCTCGGGCTGCTCGGACCCAACGGCGCCGGCAAGACGACGGCGGTGAAGATCCTGACCACGCTGCTCCTGCCCGATCGCGGACGAGCGCTCGTCGAGGGGCGTGACGTGGCTCGATCCCCAGCAGCGGTTCGCGAGATCATCGGCCTCGCAGGCCAGTCGACCGCGATCCAAGAGGAGCTCACCGGCCGCGAGAACCTCGAGATCATGGGCCGCCTCTACCACGTCGACGCTGCGACTCGGCGACAGCGATCCGAGGAGTTGCTCGAGCGCTTCGACCTGCAGGATGCGGCCGACCGGCCGGCGAAGGGCTACTCCGGCGGGATGCAGCGGAGGCTCGACCTCGCGCTGAGCCTGGTGGCACGACCCCGCGTGGTCTTTCTCGACGAGCCGACGACCGGACTCGACCCCCGCAGCCGTCTTGCGATGTGGGACGTCATACGCGAAATGGTGGGACGTGGCACGACTCTGCTCCTCACCACCCAGTACCTGGAGGAAGCGGACGCGCTCGCCGACGAGATCGTCGTCATCGACCGGGGCCTGGTGATCGCGGCCGGCACCTCCCAAGAGCTGAAGAACCGCATCGGCGGGGACGTCCTCGAATTCGTCGTCGAGCGGCGACACCTCTCCGACGCGGCCCAGGCGGTACGCGGCCTATCGAGTGCCGAGCCGCTCGTGGACGACGCGAGCGGCCGCGTGAGCCTCCGGGTCGGCACGGAGGGCTCTCACGCGCTGGTCGAGACGGTTCGCCGGCTCGACGCGCTTGGCGTCCATACCGAGGACCTCGGGATCCGCCGGCCCTCGCTCGACGACGTCTTCCTGGCGCTCACCGGCCACGGAGCCGAGGACGAGGCGAGCGAAGCCAGATCCCGCTCCAAGAAAGGGGCCCGCACGCGTGGCGGGAGGGCGTCGTGACCGCGGCCGTGCCTCCCACCCTCGTGGCGCTCGATATCCCGATGCCCCCGGCGCGGCGGCGGCTCCGGCTGGCTGCGGCCGACACGGTGGCGCTGACCCAAAGGGAGATCCTCATTTGGCTGCGGAACCCCGTCTTCATCTTCTTCACCGTCATCCAGCCGGTGATGTTCGTGCTCCTGTTCCGCTACGTCTTCGGAGGAGCGATCCCCGTCAAGGTGCTCGGCGGCTACGTGGACTTCCTGATGCCAGGCATCATCGCCCAGTCTGCCGCTTTCGCCTCCTTCGGCACGGCGATCGCACTGGCCAGGCAGCTGCAGAAAGGCGTGATCGACCGCTTCAGGGCGATGCCCATCGCCCGTTCATCGGTGCTCCTCGGGCGCCTCAGCGCGGATGTCGCGCGCCTCGCCCTCACGCTGCTCGTGATCCTCGGCGTCGGCTACGCGGTGGGCTTCCGGTTCCACAACGGTGTCGGACCGGCGGTGCTGATGCTCGTCCTCGGAGTGGCCCTTGGCGTCACGATCTGCACTGTGAGCGCGTACGTCGGCCTGGCGGTGAAGGACGAGGAGTCGGTGAGCTCGTTCGGGCTCGTCTGGCTTTTCCCGCTCACCTTCGTGAGCAACGCCTTCGTGCCCGTGCAGAGGATGCCTGGCTGGTTGCAAGCCTTCGCGAAGAACCAGCCGGTGACCATCGTGATCGACGAGATGCGCACGCTCGCGTTGGGCGGGCCACTCGTTCTCCACGCCTGGCAGAGCGCAGCCTGGCTCGTCGGGATCGTCGCGGTCTTCGTCCCCTTGGCAGTCCGCGCGTACCGACGCGCCACCTGACACGCGCCACCTGACACGCGCCACCTGACAAGCGCCACCCGTCGCCCCTACGCGCGCGCCACGCCCTGCGAGTGGGTGGCGCATCACGGCCGCCGCAGGAGCACGGCGAGAAGCGTTCAGCGTGGCCCGGGTGCGGATCTGCGTCGTCGGGGCCAAGGCGACCGGCGGCCTTCTCGCCACGAGGCTCGCCCTCTCGTGCAACGTCATGAGGGTCCGCGCGCGCGGCGACAGCCTCGAGACCATCGGGCGCGAGGGGCTGGCTACGGGCGGGCGACGAGAGCAACCTCGGCGAGGACGTGGGGCGGTCGTCGTGCTCGAAGGGACGCCGGCACCGACCGAGACGAAGCTTCGGGAGTACCTGCACTGGCATCTCGCCGCCTTCAAGGTGCCTAGGACGATCGTCCCGAGTGAAGAGATCCCGAAGGGTGCGACGGGGAACGTCCGAAGGGTCGGCACGGTGCAGCGGCTGGGGTCGGACCCCTCCGTCCTGACCCCCTGGCCAGCGGAGCGCGGGCGGCCGCGGCGCCCGGCCGGACCCCTGCGCCGTCACGGAGAGATAGAGTGCCCACTGGTCGGCTCCAAGGCCGGTGCGACGTCGATCTGGCGACGCTCGGACCCTGCGACGCACACACCCGCTTGGAGCCCGCACAGCACGCGAGGTCTCGGGGAGCCCGGGTCTCGAGGTCCCAGGGGGCTATAGCTCAGTTGGTTAGAGCGCAGCACTGATAATGCTGAGGCCGGTGGTTCAAGTCCACCTAGCCCCACCCCTGCCCAAGGTCGCGGAGCTCGCATCACGATACGACGGCAACCGGGCGTCGCAGTGTGGCTCTCGGGGACCTCGAGACTCGTCCGCTCAGGTGGAGCGCGCCAGGAGGCCCCTGAGGGCGAGGTCGAGCGCCCGTGAGGCTGCAGGCGCGCGCCGTTCAGGTGCGACGCTCCTGATGACGCCCTTGACCATGCCGAGCACCAGGACGACGTCGTCGAGCGACGCGTCCGCTCGGAGCGCCCCTGCGGCCTTGGCACCGTCGAAACGGCCCCCCACCATCTCGAGCAGCCGCCGGACGAGCTCGTAGGTCACGGTGCCGGGCTGCTCGGCGACGCTCGGCTCGTCGTCGACGAGCTGGAGCAGCGCGCCGCTGCGCACCATCGCCGAGACGACCAGCTCCAGCAGCACGCCCAACCCCTCCGGGCCACCAGGCGCCGAGGCAGCAGCTTCCGCCTCCACCTCGTCGAGCACCTCCGCGGCGATGGCGCCGACGAGGGCCATGCGGTCGGGGAAGTGCCGGTAGAGCGTCGCTTGGCCGACGCCGGCGCGCCGGGCGATCTCGTACAAAGGGACGTCCGGGCGCTCGGAGAGCAGCACGCGGGCAGCTTCGAGCAGCGCGCGGTGGTTCCGCTCGACGTCGCTGCGCACCGTCGAACCGAACGATCCCCCATGCGATCCCCCATGGGGCAGGGCACCCCCGGGCACGACCACGAGCTTACCGGGAGCGGACACTCCCCTCCGAATGGACGACGTTGTCCGAAGAGCCGGTACGATGCCCCGGACAGCGTTCTCCGTTTCTCCGTGGTCATCGTGACCATCACGGCCCTGGAAGGATCCCGATGTCTGCCATGACGACTGCCATGACGCCGCCCGCCGCGAGCGAGCCGGGGGCGGAGGGTCGCCGCATGCGCGGGCACCCGTGGTGGGTGCTCGCCAGCGTCGCCTTCGGACTGGTGATGGTCGGCCTGGACGGGACCGTCGTGGCCGTCGCCAACCCGGTCATCGCGCGGGACCTGCACACGACGGTCTCGCAGCTCCAGTGGATCACGAACGCCTACCTCCTGGTCCTGGC
>JAJZJY010000165.1 GCA_021809885.1 Actinomycetes bacterium | reverse complement strand
GCCGCTGCGGCCCGGGCCCCCGCATGCAGCGGCGACGACAGCGAAGGCCGCCAAGCCGGCGGCGAGGGGCGGGCGCCACCGGCGGCGGCGTGGGAGGGGCACTCCCCGGGAGGGTACCGACGCTCCGAGTACGGTGCCGGTCATGGACGACCTGTTACTCCGATCCTGGTCGGCGCGTCACCGGGAGCGGATCACCGGCGAACTGCTCGAGCTGCTGGCGATCCCGTCCATCTCGGCGGACCCGGCGCACGCCGGCGATGTGCGCCGCAGCGCCGAGCACGTCGCCGGCCTGCTCGGCGCCGCCGGCCTCGAGCACGTGCAGCTGCTCGAGACCGGAGGCGGAGCCGGGCTGCCCGCCGTGTACGCCGACTGGCTCCACGCCGGCGACGACAAGCCGACGGTCCTCGTCTACGGCCATCACGACGTCCAGCCCGTCGATCCCCTCGCCGAGTGGGACGCGGCGCCCTTCGACCCGGTGATCGAGGACGGCGAGTGCCGGGCGCGGGGCGCCATCGACGACAAGGGCCAGGTGCTCTACCAGATCGAGGCCGCCCGCGGTCTGCTGGAGGAGCGGGGAGCCCTGCCGGTGAACCTCGGGTTCCTGGTCGAGGGGGAGGAGGAGATCGGCAGCCCCCACTTCGAGCGACTGCTCACCGACAAGGGCGAGCTGCTCGCCTGCGACGTGATCGTCGTGTCCGACACAGGGATGGTCTCCCCGGAGGTGCCGTCGGCGACGGTCAGCATGAGGGGGCTGGTGGGCTTCGACGTGGCGATCCGCACGGCGTCCACCGACCTGCACAGCGGGATGTGGGGGGGCACGGTCCCCAACGCGGCGCGCATCGTCGCTTCCCTCGCGGCGTCGCTGCACGACGGGCGCAACCGCGTCACCATCCCCGGCTTCTACGACCGGGTCGCGCCGCTGTCCGAGGCGGAGCAGGCGTCCCTCGACGCCCAGCCGTTCGACGAGGGCGGCTTCCGGGCCCAGGCCGGCGGGGTGGCGTTCCTGGACGGCGAGGAGGGCTACTCGCCGCTGGAGCGGATCGGCGTGCGCCCCACCGCCGAGGTGGTCGGCATCCGGGGCGGCTACGCCGGCCCCGGGATCAAGACCATCGTGCCTGCGACGGCCGGGTTCAAAGTCGCCCTCCGACTGGTCCCCGACCAGCGGCCGGAGGAGATCGATGCGGCGTTCCGGGCATGGGTCGCCGCCCGGGTCCCCCCCGGCGTCGAGATGACCATCACCGCGGAGGGCGGCGTCGCGCCGGCGCGCACGCCCATCGACCACCCGGCGACCCAGGCGCTCGCCGGTGCCGTCGAGGCGGTCTGGGGCAAGGCGCCCCTCTGGACGCGCGAGGGCGGCAGCGGCCCGGAGGAGGCACTCGGGCGGGTGCTCGGGGCGCCAGTGCTGTTCCTCGGCGTCGGGTTGCCCGACGACCGGATCCACGCCCCCAACGAGCGCATGGTCATGGACCAGTTCTGGAAGGGCCTGCTGGCAGCCGCCGAGCTGCTCGAGCGCCTGGGCCGGCTCCGCTGATGGCAGGCGCCCCCGCCGACGCGCACGAGTGGGTGAGCTTCGAGGACGACATGGAGGAGCGGACCTGGGTCTTCGACGTCACGTTCCTCGCGTCGCGTTGGCGCTGCATCTTCGGGCGGGGCTGCCAGGGGGTGCTGACCGGACCAGCCCCGGAGCTGGTGCAGGGTTGCTGCTCGTACGGGGCCCATCTCACCGACGACGCCGACGTGGCGCGCGTCGAGGCGGCCGCCGCCACCCTCGGCGCCGAGGAGTGGCAGTTCGCGGCGCGCGGCCGGCGCAACGGGGTGGTGCGCACCGACCGGAGCGGCACGCGGACGACCCGCATGGTCGACGGGGCGTGCATCTTCCTCAACCGCCCCGGCTTCAGCGCCGGGCCCGGGTGCGCCCTGCACCAGGCCGCCACCCGCCGCGGGCAGCTGCCTCTCGAGCTCAAGCCCGACGTCTGCTGGCAACTGCCGCTGCGGCGGGAGGAGGCGGTCGACAGCGCGGGCCGGGTGATCAGCACCATCACGCAGTGGGACCGCCGCCACTGGGGCGGCGGCGGGGCGGAGTTCCACTGGTGGTGCACCGAGGCGCCCGAGGCGTTCACCGCCGCCAAGCCGGTGTGGAGGGAGATGGCCCCCGAGCTGATCGCCCTGGTGGGGCCGGCCACCTACCTGAAGCTGGCGGCCTACCTGGAGACACGCCCGGCGCGCACCGTGCTACCCCACCCCACCACCCGACCGGTGGTTACGTCACAGTGACGTATCGGGTGACTCGGCCCAGCCGGCCGGCTCGTACTCCTCCTCCTCGTCCTCCATGGCGAGGCACCACGTGGCGTGGTCGGCTCCCGGCCGTGCGCCGCACTCCGGGCAGGGCTCGATCAACTCCTCGTTGGAGCGCTTGAGCGCACGCGCTTCCTCGAAACGCCGATGCCGTCCCTTTTTCACGTGCCGCTCCCGTCGCTTCGAGCTTGAACCGTGACCTTCCGCAGTGTACCGCTGCCCTCCTGGCCAAGGTGGCCGCGTCGCGGGCCGGCGGGAACCGGAGCCTAGGCGTTCACCGCCGTAGGCTGGTGCCATGGCCGACGACTTCGACGCCGACGCGATGATCAGCCGGTTCCGGGCCCGGGCGAAGGCAGTCCGCCAACGGCCCCTGCCCCCCGTCGAGGGCGCCGAGCGCAAGCGGTTCGTCGACCAGATGCGCGTCGACTTCCAGGACTACGCCATGATCGGCGATGCCGAGGGGCGCCTCGAGGGCGGGATCCTGACGCTGCGCATCGATCTCCGACCCGATGGCGGCGGGCAGCGCGAGGGCGGCGAGGGCGGCGACCGTCAGGGGGAGGACGGGTAGGGCGAGCAGCGGGTGAGCGGTTGGTGGGAGCGCTCCTCGACGACAAGCCCGCCGGCGCCGTCGAAGGCGATGGCCGCATCCCCCGATACGAGGCGGCGGAGGGGCTCGCCGACGAGAGCCGCCCGCCACCCCGACGCCAGGCGGCCGCGGCCGTCGCCGTTGAGGAAGGCGACCAGGTCGGCCCGCGTGGCGAGGATGGCAGCGTCGATGGACTCCTCCCGCGCCAGCTGGGCGACCCAGGCCATCGCGAGTGCCACCGCCGGCCGCAGCTCCCGGGGCACCTCATCGCCGGGCGGCGCCACGACGACGTCCTCGGGGAGGTGCCGCCCCCGCTCGACGGCGGCGAGCAGCTCGATGGGGACATCACCGCGCAGGAACCGTGCGTCGAGGCCCCGCACCGACGCCAGCTCGGTGCGCGAGGAGGGGGGGCGATGGGCGATGGCCTGAACCGCCAGGTCGGGGAGGACGAAGCGGACGGGCACGTCGACGCGCCTGGCCCGTGCCTCACGCCAGGCGGCCACCTCCTGGGCCACGCCACGCGCCTGGCCCCGCAGCTGGCGGGCCTCCCGCAGCCGCCACCAGGCTCGGGCCGGATCGGCTGGGGTGGCCGACCGGGTGCGCACCAGCTCGCATTCCTCCTGCGCCCACGCCAGGCGCCCCCGCCGCTCGAGGTCGGCACGGATCGCGTCGGCCAGGTCGAGGAGCCACTCGACGTCGGCGGCGGCGTAGCGGAGCTGAGAGGCGCTCAGCGGGCGGGCGCTCCAATCGGTGAGGCGGTCGCCCTTGGGCAGGTCCCGGCCGAGGTAGGACCGTGCGAGCGACGCCAACGACGCCGACCCGTGCCCGGCGAACGCCGCCGCCACCTGGGTGTCGAACAGCAGCGACGGGCCAGCGCCGCACGCCAGCTGCAAGATCTCCAGATCCTGGTCGGCGGCGTGGGCCACGAGCGTGGCGGGCCGGGCGAGCAGCCTGGCGAGGGGGGCGACGTCGACGGTGGTCGGGTCGACCAGTGCCACAGCGGCCGGCCGGACTGTCCCCTCGGCCCACGACAGCTGCAGCAGCGCCAATTGCGGCCAGTAGGTGCGCTCCCGGTGGAACTCGGTGTCGAGGCCGAAGCGGTCGGCAGCGGCGAGGCGGTCGAGCAGGGCCCGCATCCCGCTGTCGTCGGCGACCAGGAGAGGCGAGCCGTCGGCTCCGGGGCGGGTCACCTCCCGGTCACGCCGGCTCGGTCGCCCACGACCGCAACTGGTCGAGGCTGCGCGCCAGGAGGCGGCTGACCTGCATCTGGCTGATGCCGACCAGCGAGGCGATCTCCGTCTGGCTGCAGCCGACCACGAACCGCAGCTCGAGGATGTGGCGCTGGCGGTCGGGCAGGCGGGCCAGGAGCGGCGACAGCTCCAGCTTGCCGTCGATCTCGGCGAGCCTCGGGTCGCGCTCACCGAGCCGGCTGGTCAGGGTGCGCTCCTCGCTGCCGACGCTCGGCGCCTCGAGCGAAGCGTTGTGCCGCAGGCCCCCAGCGTCGAGGGCCTCGACGACGTCGTCGATGGGCACATCGAGTCGATCGGCGATCTCGGCGAGGGTCGGCGAGCGACCGTACTCCTGGGTGAGCTCGTCGATGCACTGCTGGGCCCCGAGGTGGAGGTCGTGGATCCGCCTCGGCAGGCGTACCGACCAGCCCCGGTCACGCAGGTGCCGCTTCAGCTCCCCGAGGATCGTCGCGGTGGCGAACGTCGTCAGCTCGGCACCGCGGTCGGGATCGAAGCGGTCGACGGCCTTGAGCAGCCCGATCAACGCCACCTGGTTGAGGTCGTCGAGCTCCTCGCCACGCTGGGCGAACCGGGCGGCGAGGCTGTACGCGAGCCCCTGGTACGCGCCGACGATGCGCTCGCGGGTCTCGGGGGAGCGGCTCCGGTGGTATTGGGCGATGTCCCGTCGCATCTGCGCCCGCGTGCTCGGGGTGGGGCCGGTGCTGGCCATCGGACCTCCTCGCTCGCGGAGCCTACCGGCCACGTCCGTCAACCGCCGTAGCTCATCCGGGGTCCTCGGCGCGGAGCACGGCCGCCTCCTCCCCGGGGTAGCCGCAGGGACGACCTCGCCGGCGGAGAGGGTGTGCGAGCCGAGCGCGAGGGTGTGGCGGACCTCGCCGGGCTGCCCCGCTCTTGGGGCCTTGCCCACTCAGCGTGCTCGGCGGCCGACCTGCCGGACGAAACTTTGGAAGCGCGTTGTCGCTGGTTACCGACAAGCTTCCAAGGTTTGCGGCCGAGAACCGGCGGCGACCGCTGCGGGTGGCGACAAGCGGGACCGCCGGCAGCGCGGTGGTCGGCTCGGCGCCCGGGACCGGGTGCGGTCCTGGCTAGGGAACCACGTGCCAGCGCAGCCGCGGCCACGCCGGCCGCCGGCCCCAGCCGGCCCGCCCGTCGAAGAGGGCGGCCAGGTCCTCCAGCTCCGACGCCGGGACGCGCACCACGAGCTCGTCGCCGGCAACCTCCCAGCCGGCCACCGCAGCGGCCTCGAACACCAGCGCCCCGGCGTCGCCCTGCACCCGCAGCCCACCTCCCTCCCCGGACAGGCCGCGCTGCAGGGCTGGTCCGACAGCGGCCGCCGCGCCCGCCCCCAACTCCACGCTCACCCCGCCCCGCCCGGCCCGCCACCGCAACGTCCCGACCCGCAGCCCGGCCGCCGGGCGGCGGACCCTCGGGGCCGGCAGGCCGGCGATCCTCGATACCCGCTCGACATCGGTGACAAGGAGGGGGTTGCCGCGTGCCAGCACCTCGACGACCGCTTCGGTCCCGTTGGCACGACACGCCTCCAGCTCGTCGGCGGTGAGGCCCAGGAGCTGCAGGAGCTCCACCTCGCCGAGCGGCCCCGACAGCGCCGGCAGCCCGGGGTCCCGGACGACCACCCCGGCGGTGATGGCGCTCGGCGTGCCGAGGCGGATCGGCCCGCCGAGATCGAGGTGGTGGCCCGGCGCGAGGGCGTGGCGCGTCGTCCACACGTAGCCTGCGAGGTTGGCGAGGAGCTCCACCGCCCACAGGGGCTCCTCCTGCGCCCGGAGCCGGACGGTCAGCTCGAAGCCCCACCCCGACACCGCCTGGTCCTCCGACTGCTTGCCGTCGAGCTCGGACAGCCCGAGGGTGACCAGGTGCCAGTGGTCGCCCGGCCGGGTGACCATCACCTCGGACACGGGCCCCTGGCCCTGGAAGCGGTGCGGGGCGCGTGGGTGGTGGCGGGCGACGACCGGGCCGTCGGCGCGGCGGACGGCCTCGTCGATGGCGGCCGCGCCCGGGCCGGTCACTCGCTGCGGCGGCCGTCCCATTCCGGGTCGAGCTGGTGGAGGAACAGATCGCAGCGGGACTCCTCGGCCGACTCGCCGATGCGGCCGGCCGCCGAGCGGAGAGCGTCGAGGGCCCGCAGGAAACCCCGGTTGGAAGCGTGCCTCCAGCGGACATAGCCTGACCCGCGCCACCCGCTGGCGCGGAGCGCGTCGAGGCCTCGGTGGTAGCCGACGCGAGCGTAGGCGTAGGACTCCACGGCGTCGTCCGACAGCTCGGCGAGCAGGGCCCATGCGAGCAGAGCCTGGGGATGGGCGCCAGCGACGGCCTTGACGGCGTCACGGTCGCGTGCGGCCTCCGCCGACGCCAGGGCGGCCTCGACGTCCGGTTCGAGAGGCGGCAGGACCGTCGACGGCGGCCCGGCGGTGAAGGGGATGTCGCTCATGGCGTGACCACCATGACATGCTGGTTGCGCCTGCCGTGGCGCAGGACGATCCACCGGCCGTGGAGGGCGTCGGCTGCGCTCAGGCTGCGGTCGTCGGTCTCCCTGCGGTTGTTGACGTACAGGGCGTGCTCTCCGAGCGCCCGGCGGGCGGCGCTCTTGCTGCCCACCAGGCCGGCGGCTACGAATGCCTCGGTCAGGGTGACCGGAAGGCCGGCCGGCGACTGCGGGGCGTCGGCCAGGGCGGCCTCGAGCACGGACGCGTCGAGTGCGGCGATGTCGGGCGTGAACAAGGCGGCAGCGGCGGCCTCTGCTCTCGCCGACTCGTCGGCGCCGTGCACGAGCGTCGTGAGCTCACGAGCGAGGACGCGTTGCGCCTCACGCCGCTCGGGTTGTCGGGCGGTCACCCCCTCGAGCACCTCGATCGTGTCGCTGTCCTGGAACGTGAAGCGCCGCAGGTAGCTTCCCACCTCGGCGTCGGCGGTGTTGAGCCAGAACTGGAAGAAGGCGTACGGGCTCGTCCGGCGGGCGTCGAGCCACACCGTGGCCGCCTCCGACTTGCCGAACTTCGATCCGTCCGCCTTGGTGACGAGTGGCGAGGTCAACCCGAAGCCGTGGGCCGAACGCACGCGCCTGAGCAGGTCGACGCCCTCGGTGATGTTGCCCCACTGGTCGCTGCCGCCGAGCTGCAGGCGGCAGCCGTAGCGGTCGTGGAGCACCACGAAGTCCCAGGACTGCAGGAGCATGTAGCTGAACTCGGTGAACGACAGGCCGTGCTCCCGCCCCTGCAGCCGGGAGCGCACCGAGTCCTTGCGGACCATCTCGTTGACGCTGAAGTGCTTCCCCACGTCGCGCAGGAACTCGAGCAGGCCGGCGGACCCGAGCCATTCGTAGTTGTCCGCCAGGACCGCCCCCCCCTCCGAGAAGTCCAGGAACCGCTCCAGCTGGACGCGGATGCCCTCCCGGTTGGCCGCCAGGACGTCCGGTGTGAGCAGCACCCGCTCGTCCGACTTCCCGCTCGGGTCGCCGACCATGCCCGTCCCCCCGCCCACCAGGGCGATGGGCCGGTGCCCGGCGAGCTGGAGCCGCCGGAGGGTGCAGATCTGCTGGAGGTTACCGACATGGAGGCTGTCGGCGGTCGGGTCGAAGCCGACGTAGGCTGTGAACCGCTCCCGCGACAGCAGGTCGGGCAGGGCGTCGTCGGTCACCTGGTGCACCAGGCCGCGCCAGCTCAGGTCGTCGAACAGCGTCACGACCCCCAGCGTGCCACGCCGGCCGGCGGCGCCGGGCCGCTTTAGCATCCGGCCAATGGTCGCCGCCGCACCTCTCGAGACCGAGGTTCGCCTCCAGCGGCCGGTCGACCTCGCGGCGACGCTGTGGCCGCTGCGCCGGGGACTCGGCGATCCCTGCACGGTCATCGAGGGCGCCACGGTGTGGCGTGCCACCCGCACCCCGGCCGGCCCGGGCACCGAGGCGCTGGTCGCCTCCCCCGGCGCCGGCTGCGTGCAGGCGTGGGCGTGGGGACCGGGTGCCGGGTGGCTGCTCGACCACCTCCCGGCGCTGCT
>JAJZJY010000164.1 GCA_021809885.1 Actinomycetes bacterium | reverse complement strand
ATGCCCTCGACCAGGCCGATGATGAGGAACATCGTCGTGTAGAGCCGGCCCTGCACCTCGGGCTGGCGGGCGATGCCGGCGATCGTCGCGCTGCCGGCGAGCCCGTCGCCGACGGCAGCGCCGATGGCGCCCCCGCCCAGGGCGAGCCCGCCGCCGGCGAAGGCGCCGGCAAGCTCGATCGCATGGGTGTAGTTGACGGCCATGGTTGTGGTTGGTCTCCTGTCTCGTGCTCGGCCCGCCGGTCCATCCCGACGCTCCGCTGGTGGTTGGTGGGACGGCTGGCCGCCGGCCCGGGGCTGTGTGCTCGACGCCGCTAGTGCGTCTCCACGCTGAACTGCCAGTAGAGGATCGTGAGCAAGGCGAAGATGAACGCCTGGACCACCCCGATGAACCCGTCGAAGAGCTTCCAGATCACGCTGAAGCCGATGGTCGCCGGGAAGAAGTACACGGGGAAGGACAGCAGTAGGGCGATCATGATGCTGCCGGCGAAGATGTTGCCGAACAGCCGCAGCGACAGGGTGAGCCACCGCGTCCAGTGCTCGATGAGGTGTATCGGTGACATGAACTCCTTCAGCCACCGCAGGTACCCACGCCGCCAGCTGCCGTTCTCCAGGGCGACCCGCGACCGGATCCCCATCCAGTTTGTCACCACCCACACGGTGATGCCGAGGGCGTAGCAGAAGTTGACGTCCTCCGACGGCGACGGCAGGTAGTCCACGCCGTGGAAGATCCCGGGGAGCAGCTCGATCCAGTCGGCGACGAGGACGAGCATGAAGATGGTGACGGCCCAGGGCACCACCCGCCGGGCCCCGGCCCCCAACGCCCCTTCGGCCTGGTCGCCGAGGAAGCCGGCAACGGTCTCCCAGACGAGCTGCACCCTCCCGGGGACGCCGGAGGTCATCTTGCTGCGAGCCCAGAAGCCGAGCCCGAGGACGACCGTCACGGCGAGGACGGTGGTGTAGGCGGTGTCGATGTTGAACGGGCCGGCGGTGATGTGCTGGCCGATCGGGATCTTGATGACAGCGAGCGGCGTGCTAGGCACCCGGCAGGCCTCCCGGCGCTTCCCCTGCAGCCGCCCGCCTCTGGTAGCCGACCAGGGCCACGAGGGCGTTGCAGAGCATCGCCGCCTGGAACAGCGCCAACCCGAGGATCACGCCGAAGCCCATCGCCCTGACGAACACGAGCAGGACCACCGCCACCGCCGTGCACACACCGAGGCGGGCGAGGACGCTTCCGGCGAACGGCTTGCGCTGGACGGTGCCTTCGGGGTCGATGAAGCGCACCGCCGACATCTGGAACACCCGGTGGTTGGCAACCGCCATGGCCAGGCCGACGGCCACGCCCGGGGCCACCAGCGGCTGGCCGAGGAGGATCGCGACGGCGGCGGCGACGCAGCCGGCAGCGGCCGCGCTGACGAGCGTCCTGCGGACGATGCGCTGCACGCCGAGGACGGGGAAGTTGCCGAGCAGCATTCCGAAGGTTTCAGTGCCCACGGGACCGGTCGGCCGCTCGCGCCGAAGGGCGGGTGACGCCTCGTTGCACGGGGATCAGGCTACGGAAACCTCCGCGTTACCCGCAACTCGAAGCACCAGTCAGCTCCGGTGATCGGCCGGCGCTCGCCGGCGGTGACGGCCGGGCTGCGGGGAGGAGTGGGCAGGTTGGGTCGGCCGGGAGCGAGGGGCGGCGGCGGGTGCCGGCGGGGGGAGGGCCGCCGCGTCAGCGGCGCGCCGGCCGCGGGCGAAGACGGTGACGAGCAGGATGGCGAGGGCGCCGACGCCGGCCGGCGCCGCGATCGAGTTGTGGCGGGTCAGCACCGGCCACAGGACGATTCCCGACAGCAGGGCAGTCCACGCCCAGAGGATCAACACAGCTCGGGTCTGGCCGTGCCCGAGCCGCATGAGGCGGTGGTGCAGGTGGTTCTTGTCGGCGACGGCCGGGCTTGCCCGCCGGCTGGCGCGCCGGAGGATAGCCCACGCCGTGTCCAGCAGTGGGATGCCGAGGATGAAGAACGGGATGAGGATCGGAGCGAAGGTGAAGAACGTCCGGCCTGGGGAGCCCACGTCACTCTCCCCCACCACCGACATCGTGCTGGCGGCCATGAGCAGCCCGAGGAGCATGGCGCCGGCGTCGCCCATGAAGATCTTGGCGGGATGGAAGTTGTGGGGCAAGAAGCCGACGCAGATACCGCACGTGACGATCGCGATCAGTGGGCCGACGTTGGCACCGAATCCCTGGAAGGCGAGGAACTGGTGGGAGTAGACGAAGAAGGCACCCGATGCGATCGCGATGATCCCTGCCGCGAGGCCGTCGAGGCCGTCGATGAAGTTGACCGCGTTGGCGATGACCACCACCCACGCCACGGTGAACAGCGGCGACAGGTCGGGGGACAGCACGAGCGTGGTGCCCACGAAGGGGATGCGGAAGAACAGCATCGCCACGCCGAACAGGTAGAGCAGCGTGCCGGCCAGCACCTGGCCGGACATCTTCGCCGGCGGTGACATCTCCCGCAGGTCGTCGGCGGTTCCGACGGCGAAGATGACGCCGGCGGCGAGGACGATCCCGAGCGGCTCGGAGTTGGACTGGAATACCTGACGGAAGGCGGCCAGCTGGGAGGCCACCGCCATGGCGGAGAGGAAACCGACGAACATGGCGACGCCGCCGACGGTCGGGGTGGGCCGCTCGTGCACGCGCCGCTCGTCAGGCAGGACCACGATCGAGAAGCGGACCGCCGCCCACCTGACTCCGAAGGTCAGGGCCATTGTCACGACGGCGGCCACGCCGCCGGGGATCAGGTACTCGACCCAGTCGTTCACGGGGTCACGCGGTCACGGGGTCATGGGTAGGGGGTGAACTTCGAGCAGAGGGCGGCGACGCGGTCGCCGACGGCGGCCAGCTCCGCCTCGTCGTCGGGACGGCGCAGGACCCGGGCGATCAACTCGGCGATCTGCTCCATCTCGGGCTCCTGCATGCCGGCGGTGGTGACAGCTGGCGTGCCGAGGCGCAGGCCGCTGGTGACGAATGGGGAGCGGGGGTCGCCCGGGATCGTGTTCTTGTTGCAGGTGATGCCCGCCCGGTCGAGCGACTCCTGCGCCTTCTTGCCTGTCAACTCGGCCCCGAAGGCGCGCAGGTCCACGAGGAGGAGGTGGGTGTCGGTCCCCCCGGAGACGATCCGCAGGCCGTGGGCGGCGAGGGCGGCGGCGAGGGCCCGGGCATTGCGCACGACCTGGGCGGCGTAGCGGCTGAACTCCGGTTGGAGCGCTTCGTGGAACGCCACGGCCTTCGCCGCCGTCACGTGGTCGAGCGGACCGCCTTGGAGCCCCGGGAAGACGGCCTTGTCGATGGCCGGCGCAAGCTCAGCACGGCAGAGGATGCACCCGCCACGTGGGCCGCGGAGCGTCTTGTGCGTCGTCAAGGTGACGACGTCGGCGACGCCCGTCGGGTTGGGGTGCACGCCGCCCGCGATGAGCCCGGCGATGTGGGCGGCGTCGAAGAGGAACAGGGCGCCGACCGAGTCGGCGATCGCCCGGATCGGGGCTGGGTCGATGATACGGGGGTACGCGGTCGCGCCGGCGACGACGAGCTTGGGCCGGTGCTCCTCGGCGAGGCGGGCGAGCTCCTCCAAGTCGATGCGCTCGTCGCTGCCGGTAACGCCGTAGGACACGAAGTGGTAGAGGCGCCCGGAGACGTTGACCGGCGAGCCGTGCGTCAGGTGGCCGCCCTGGTCGAGTCGGAGCCCGAGCACGGTGTCACCGGCGTCGAGCGTCGCCAGGTACACGGCGAGGTTGGCGTTGGACCCCGAATGCGGCTGGACGTTGGCGTGCTCGGCGCCGAACAGCTCGCACGCCCGACGCCGGGCGATGTCCTCCACCTCGTCGACAACCTGGTTCCCGCCGTAGTAGCGCTTGCCGGGGTACCCCTCGGAGTACTTGTTGGTGAGGACCGATCCGGTGGCAGCCATGACCGCCCGGGACGTGAAGTTCTCCGAGGCGATCAGCTGCAGGGTCGTCTGCTGGCGCCCGAGCTCACGCTCGATCAGCCCGAAGAGTTGTGTGTCCTCTCGCACCGCCTCACTCTAGAGGTCCAGCGCCCCGGAGCGCAGCAGGCGCAGCCGCCGGCCGTCGACGGCGACGGCAGTCGAGGGAACGCCGGCGCAGCGCCCACCGTCGATCACGAGCGCGACCCCTTCCAGCGTCGCGACCTCGGATGCCTTGTCGAAAGGCGCCGCCTCGTGCGGGTTTGCGCTCGTCGTGGCGATGGGGCCGCTCACACGGGCGAGAGAGCGGATGAGGCTGTGGGCGGGGCAACGGAGGCCGACCGTCGAGCGGTCCCCGCCGAGGTCGGCATCGAGCAACACCAGTGCCTGGTTGCGGTCGGCGACGAGCAAGGGGCAGGGCCACGTCGTGGGGGCGGCGCTCGACCGCGAACAGCCGCGCCGTCGCGCCGATCCGCCACGTGTCGACAGCGAGGCCGTACGCGGTGTCGGTCGGGATCCCGACGACCAGGCCGGCCGCGAGGGCGTTGGCGGCCTCCGGCGATGGGTCGTCGCCAGCGACGGCCACGACAGGGGCGGTCACCGGCGCGCCACCACCGCCCGGGACCGTCCGGCGAGGTCGGGGTGCACGTCCACCCGTCCCAACCCCGCCGCCGCGGCGATGGCGGCCACCTCGGGAACCTGGTGGGGCGCCACCTCCACGACGGTCACGCCGTCCGCCGCCAGCCACTCGGGAGCGCCGCTCAGGATCTGGGCCAGTGCCTCGGTGCCGGCGGGACCGGCCGCGAGGGCGGCGGCGGGCTCCCAGCAGCGCACCGCCGGATCGGCGGTCGCCAGCTCGGCGTCCGACAGGTAGGGCGGGTTGGACACGACCAGGTCGACGCGACCGCGCAGCTCGCCGGGAAGCGCCTCCCACCAGGATCCCATCGCGAGACGCACGCGTGCAGCGGCACGGCCGCCTACGCCGGCGGCGTTGGCGCGGGCGACGTCGAGGGCGGCGGCGCTGGCGTCGGTGGCCCAGACGTCGACGGACGGGTGCTCCACGACGAGAGACAGGGCGATGGCACCGCTGCCGGTGCCGAGGTCGACCGCCAGGGGGCCCCGTCGGCCGGCGATCTGCTCCAGGGCGAAGCCGACCACCTGTTCGGTCTCGGGGCGCGGGATGAGCACGCGCCGGTCGACCATCAGGTCGAGGCAGCGGAACGCCCAGCTTCCGAGGACGTACTGCAGGGGCTCCCCCGCCGCCCGCCGCTCCAGCATCTCCGTGAACCGCCGACCGGGCCGGTCCGGCACCGCGCCGGCGGGGAGGGGCGCCCCTGACGCCTCCTCGACGAGCCAGCGGGCCTCCTGTTGGGAGCCGAGACGGTCGCGGGCGGCGGCGTACAGATCCGCCCAGGTCGTCATGCCCCGGCGAGCTGGCGGGCGCGTTCGTCGGAGAGGAGCGCCTCTACGATCTCGTCGAGCTCGCCGGCGAGGATCCTGTCGAGCTTGTAGAGGGTGAGCCCGATGCGGTGGTCGGTGACCCGGTTCTCCTTGTAGTTGTAGGTGCGGATCTTGTCCGCCCGGCCGCCGGCACCGACCTGGCTCCTGCGGACCTCGGACGCCTCAGCCGCCTGGCGGGCCCGCTCTGCCTCGAGCAGCCGGGCGCGCAGCACGAGCATCGCCTTGGCCCGGTTCTGGATCTGGCTCTTCTCGTCCTGCATGGAGACGACCGTCCCCGTCGGCAGGTGCGTGATCCGCACGGCGGAGTCGGTGGTGTTGACCGACTGGCCCCCCGGCCCCGTCGAGCGGTACACGTCGATCTTCAGGTCCTTGTCGTCGATGTGCACGTCGACGTCCTCGGCCTCCGGAAGTGCTGTCACCGTCGCCGTCGACGTGTGCACCCTGCCCTGGGACTCGGTGATCGGGACGCGCTGCACGCGGTGGGGGCCGCCCTCGAACTTGAACAGCGACCAGGCCCGTTGACCCTTCACCAGGAAGGAAACCTCGTTGTAACCCCCCTTCTCCGAGGGATCGGCGCCGAGGTGCTCGACGGCGAGACCCATGCGCTCAGCGAAGCGGATGTACATGCCGTGCAGGTCCCGCGCCCACAGGTTGCCCTCCTCGCCGCCCTCTGCACCCCGGATCTCGACGATCACGTTGCGCCCGTCGTTGGGGTCGCTGGGCAGCAGGAGCGCCCGGATGGCTCCGTCGATCTCCTCGAGGCGCGCCTCGATCGCGTCCATCTCGGAGCGGAGGGCGGACCGCTCCTCGCCCACGGCCTCGGTGAGCATCTCCCGCGCCGCTTCGAGGTCCCCCACCACCTCCCTCCGCTCGCGGACGGCGTCCACCAAGGGCTCGAGCTCGCGGTGCCGTCTGGACACGTCACGCAAGCGCGCCCGGTCGGCGATGACGGCCGGGTCCGCCAGCTGGGCGAGTACCAACTCGTACTCATGTTCGAGGCCCGGCAGCCGCTCCAGCACGGCCTCCGAGCCTACCGGGGGGCTGCCCCCGCCCAGTCCCTGGGCACGGTCACCACCTCGCCGGTCGCCTCGGGTCAGGACTTCTTGCCGCGCCGGCCGTAGCGGCGCTCGAAGCGCTCGACCCGACCACCGGTGTCAACCAGCTTCTGCTTGCCCGTGTAGAACGGGTGGCACTCGTTGCACAGCTCGGTGGTGAGCGTCGCCTTGGTCGACCGGGTCGTGAAGGTGTTGCCGCAGGAACAGGTCACCGTGGCGACCTCGTACGCGGGGTGGATGTCAGTCTTCATCGTGTTCTCCTCGGTACCAGTATGGGGCATCAGTCGCCAGGGACGGGGTTCTCGGTGAGATCGGTGAGGAGCTCGTCGTTGCTGCGGCTCGCCCGTAGCCGGTCGAGCAGCAACTCGAGGCCAGCGGTGCGGTTGCCGTCGGCGCCCAGTGCGTTGAGCCCCCGGCGCAGCCGCCATACCTGCTGCAGCTGCTCTTCCGGGTACAGCAGCTCCTCGTGGCGGGTGGAGCTGGCGCTGACGTCGATGGCCGGGTAGGTGCGCTGCTCGGCGAGGCGGCGGTCGAGCTTGAGCTCCATGTTGGCGATGTCCCCGAGCTCCTCGAAGATGACCTCGTCCATCCTGCTTCCCGTCTCGACGAGGGCGGTGGCGAGGATCGTGAGCGACCCTCCCTCTTCCACCTTGCGGGCAGCGCCCAAGAACTTCTTGGGCGGGTACAGCGCCCCTGTGTCCATGCCGCCTGACATGGTCCGCCCCGTCGCCGGTGCGGCCAGGTTGTAGGCTCGGGCGAGGCGGGTGATCCCGTCGAGGATCACCACGACGTCCTTGCCCATCTCGACCATGCGCTTGGCCCGCTCGATCGTGAGCTCGGCCACCTGGGTGTGCTCCTCCGCCGGCCGGTCGAACGTCGAGGCGACGACCTCGCCCTTCACGGACCGGCGGATGTCGGTCACCTCCTCCGGTCGCTCGTCGACGAGGAGCACCATCAACACGACGTCGGCGTTGTTGGTCTCGATGGACTGGGCGATCTGCTTGAGAACGGTCGTCTTCCCCGCCTTGGGCGGGGACACGATGAGGCCGCGCTGGCCCTTGCCGATCGGGGCGAGCAGGTCGATGATCCTCGGCGTCAGATTGTCGGGGTCGCGCTCGAGCTCCAACCGCAACCGCTCGTCGGGGAACACTGGCGTGAGACTCTCGAACCGGGGGCGGGCACGGGCCTGCTCGGGGTTCACGCCGCCGATCCTGTCGACCCTGACGAGAGCCGGGTACTTCTCGTTGCCCCCCGCCGGCCGAGACGCCCCCTCGATGAAGTCCCCCCGGCGGAGGGCGAAGCGGCGTACCTGGCTGATCGACACGTACACGTCGGTCGGTCCTGACACCGAGCCGGTCGTGCGGAGGAAGCCGTAGCCCTCCTCCCGCAGGTCGAGCATCCCGGAGACCAGGACGGGTTCGCCGCTGAACGGCTGCTCGGGGCTCTGGCCGGAGAGGTCCCGTTGGGGGTGGTCGCCACGGTCACGCCCTCGTCGGCGGCGGCTGCGGCGGTTCCCCGGCTCCCCGTCGTAGCGGCTCTGCTGGTCGTCGCCCTGCTCGCCGGCAGGATGATCGGCGGCGCTCGGTGTCTGGGCGGCGGCGCGCTGGTCGGCGGCGCGCTGGTCGGCGGCGCTCGCCGCCTGGGCGGCTCCGCTCTTGCCGTTCTGCGCCGTCGGCGGTGCTGCCGGGGGCGCA
>JAJZJY010000163.1 GCA_021809885.1 Actinomycetes bacterium | reverse complement strand
CCGGCGGGGTCGCGGCCGGCGGGGTCGCGGCCGGCGGGGTCGCGGCCGGCGGGGTCGCGGCCGGCGCGCCGTTCCGGATGCCGGTGCAGTGGGTCAACCGCCCGTCGCTGGACTTCCGGGGCTTCTCCGGTACGGTGGTCGGGGGCGTCGTGCAGGTGGGCGACCGGGTGCGGGTCGTGCCCGGCGGCCAGACCACGACGGTCTCGCGGATCGCCACCATGGACGGTGACCTGCCGGTCGCCGGCACCGACGCCTCCGTGACCCTGGTCCTCGCCGACGAGATCGATGTGTCGCGAGGCGACGTGCTGGCATCGGCAGACGCCCCGCCCGGGGTGGCCGACCAGTTCCAGGCTCACATCGTCTGGATGTCCGAGGACGAGATGCTGCCCGGCCGGCCCTACCTGCTCAAGTGCGGCACTCGCACCATCAGCGCCACGCTCGCCGCGCCCCGCTTCGCCATCAATGTCAACACCCTCGAGCACGTTGCCGCACGCACCCTCGAGCTCAACGAGATCGGCGTGTGCCACCTGGCGCTGTCGGTGCCCATCCCGTTCGATCCCTACGCCGACAACCGGGACATGGGCGGCTTCATCCTGATCGACCGCATGACCAACGACACGGTGGCGGCCGGCATGATCGACTTCGCCCTCCGGCGCTCCTCCAATATCCACTGGCAGGCCCTCGAAGTGGGAAAGGAGGCGCATGTCGCCCTGAAGGGCCACGGAGCGGGGGTCGTGTGGTTCACGGGGCTGTCCGGTTCGGGGAAGTCGACGATCGCCAACCTGCTGGAGAAGCGCCTGCACAGCATGGACATCCACACGATGCTGCTCGACGGGGACAACGTGCGCCATGGACTCAACCGGGATCTGGGCTTCACCGATGCCGACCGGGTCGAGAACATCCGCCGGGTCGCCGAGGTTGCCAGGCTGATGACCGACGCCGGCTTGGTGGTGCTCGTGTCGTTCATCTCACCGTTCCGTGCCGAGCGGGAGCTGGCGCGCTCACGAACCGAGCCGGGTGAGTTCATCGAGGTCTTCGTGGACACGCCAGTCGAGGTGGCCGAGGCGCGCGACCCCAAGGGCCTCTACAGGAAGGCACGGGCCGGCCAATTGCCCCACTTCACCGGGATCGACTCGCCCTACGAGCCGCCCGAGGACCCGGAGGTGCGCGTTGAGACGGCGACTGTGGCGCCCGAGGAGGCGGTGGAGCGCATCCTCGCCGCTCTTGCCGACCACGGGATCGTGCCGGCGGCATAGGTAGCGGTCTTCCCGCCGGCGGGTGCTGTGGCGGGCCGGCGGGTGCTGTGGCGGGCCGGCGGCCCAATGAAGGCCGGCCGCCACACACAGTGGTCGCCGAGAGAGAGCAGGGGCGAAGTTTGGAAGCGGATGTGTGCTCAGCGACAACGCGCTTCCAAAGTTCGCCGGCGAACGGCCGGAAGGTGGGCTCAGAAACCACACGTAGTGGTGCGGCGTCCCTGGATAGCCTGCGATGGGCACTATGAGTGGTGGTATCCCTACCTTTCGGGCTGGCGAGGCGTGTGTGGGCGAACAGCCCGCCCGGTCGACAGGTGGGTTGGGCTGGGACCGAAGCAACTGTTCACGCCGCCACAGACTCTGCCGATCATCCATGCATGGCACGACCGCGAGATCTGATCGGGCTGGAGGAGGCGGCCACGCTGGCGTTGCGTGCCGGTCTCCCGGATGACTTGTTCACTGACATGGCCGAGCGTGGCGTGGTGGACGTCTTCGACCGCGATGGGCGGCCCTGGGTCAGCCGGGAGGAGATCGACCAGTGGTGCAGGGCCCACGGCCCGGCCAGCTTCCACGGGGGGCACCTCCGCAGGGTCAGCTGACCCGCCCAGGGCAGCCGCCGAGCAGTTCCTCCGAGCCGCTGGGCGCTGCGCCGCCGGTACACGGCGAGTCGGGCCCGCCGGGGCGGCGGGGCGTGGCGACAGGGCGAGGTCGACGGGCTGGACCAGCCGGCGCCAGGCAGTGAGGACACCCGGCCGGCCGGCGCCCGGAGCGCATTGCCACCATCTGCGCGCTCTCAGGTGCCAACCTCTTCGGGTGTCACGGCTCCACTCACGGGGCGGCGGAAGGCTCGGGGCGGCGGTTGCAGGACTGACCTGCGCCGCCCTGCTCGCCGCCTGCGGCTCCCACCATTCGGCGCACACGTCGGCCGGCTCCACGCCGGCATCAACCGCGGCGACGACGCCGGGAACGCCGGCGACGACGACCGTCCACCACCGGGCCGTCTGCCCGCTCACCGGCCTCCCGGCGCCCGGCGGCGTCGTGCCCCACCGCGCTGCCCTGGCCATCAAGGTTGGCAACGACCCTGGGGCCTGGCCGCAGAGCGGGCTCGACCGGGCGGACGTCGTCATCGAGGAACCCATCGAAGGGGCGATGACCAGGCTCATCGCCGTCTTCCAGTGCCAGCAGGCTGCCCCGGTCGGCCCGGTGCGTTCGACACGGTGGACCGACGACCAGATCCTCCCGCAGTTCGGCCGGGCCGGGTTCGCCTACGCCGGCGGGGTGACCGTCGAGGAGCAGCTCGTCGCCGCTTCCCCGCTGGTCAACCTGAACTTCAACGTCGTGCCGGGAGCCTTCTACCGGAGCTCGTCGCGCTACGCCCCGGAGAACCTCTACACCTCGACGGCAGCGCTCTGGGCTGACATGGGGTCGTCCCGGACGCCCCCCAAGCCGATCTTCCGGTACGGGGCACTCGTACCCGGCAGCCGGGCCGTGAGCCGGGTGACTGTCCAGTTCTCCAGCTTCTTCGGCGTGCAGTGGCAATGGAACCCGATCCGCCGGCAGTGGATCCGCTGGGTGAACGGCAGCATCGACCGGACGGCCGGCGGTGTGCCGGAGAAGGCCGCCAACGTGGTGATCGAGGACGTCCACACCTTCCCAGGCGTCGTCGAGGACACCAACGGCGCCCAGGGAGTCAACAGCATCACGGTCGGCAGCGGCCCCCTCACCGTTCTCACGCGGGGGCGGGCGATCACCGGCACATGGTCCCGGTCCTCCAACCTGCAGCCTGCCCGCCTCACCGCCGCCGACGGCCGCACGATCCGCCTCGCGCCCGGTGTGACCTGGATCGAGCTGCTCTCGGTGAGCGGGATGGTGACGGGGTCGTTGAGCCTGAGCGCTGGAGCCTGATCCCTCGAGCCGGGTCGCCGGCGCGCTGTGACCGGTGACCCGGTCGCCCCCTAGGCTGGCCGCGTGCTCCGTCCGGCACTGCCGCTGCGGACCGTCGGGCTGGAGCTCGTCGGCGCCCTCCCGGACAGTATCCGTCAACGGGTGTACGACACCCGCCGGCGGGTCGAGCTGGTACGCGACGAGGCCGACCTCGACCGGCGCCTGGCCCGGGCGGCCGAGCTGTTCGGGGAGAGCGACGATGGAGCGCGCGGGTATCTCGCCTCGTTCCGGATGGAAGCACCGCCGATGCCTGCCGACCCGTTCTCGCCGGCGTACGCCGAGGCACAGTGGGACCTCTACCGGCGGGTGTCCGGCCGCGACGGCTACACGGTGACCCATGAGGAGACGGATGTCGAGCTCTCCGTCCACGCCCTGCGTCCCTACCCCTACAGCACCGGCTCGGCCCGTCAGGTGGCCGCCCAGCTCGCCGCCACCAGCTTCGTCCTGCGCCGGCTCGACCCCCGACCCGGGCAACGGGTGGTCGAGTTCGGAGCCGGGTGGGGCAACCTGACGTTGCCGATCGCGATGCTCGGCGCCGAAGTCACCGCCGTGGAGGTGGGCGGCGGTCTCGCCGAGGTGCTCCGGCGCCGGGCAGCCGGCCTCACCACCCTCCGGGTGGTGGAGTCCGACATGCTGGGCTTCGAACCCGAGGGCGAACCGTACGACGTAGCTCTCTTCTTCGAGTCCTTCCACCACTGCGCCGACCACCTGGAGATGCTCCGCCGGCTACGCCGCATCGTCACCGCCGGCGGCCGCCTGGCCTTCGCCGCCGAGCCCGTGGCCCGTCTCGCCTACCCGTGGGGCCTTCGGCTGGACGGCCTGTCACTGTGGTCCACCCGGGCCTACGGCTGGCTGGAGCTCGGGTTCGACACCGGCTACTTCGCCGAGGCACTGGCCCGCACCGGATGGGGCCGGGGCGCACGGCACCGGAGTCGCTCCCTCGGTCCGCTCGCCGACGTGATCGTCGTGACCAACCTGTGACCCCCCCCGGACGCCACCTCACCGCCGGCCGCCGGCGCCGCGCCCGGCAGGTGCGGGCGCTCGGCGTCCTCGTCGCCGTCGTCGGGTTGGTGGTCACCGTCGCCGTCGGCCTCGCCGGAGGACTCGGCGGCGGCGCCGGCCGGCGTCCTGCCTCCACCGGCCGCGGCCCGGGCACCCCCGTGCGCAAGCAGGCGAAGGCGTCGGCCACCGGCACGTCCGTGGGACCGTACGGTGTCACCGCGGCGTGGGTGATCAACGAGAACAAGAAGCAGGGCACCGGCGCATGGCACCTGACCCGCCCGGCCACCGGCGGGCAGATCGCCGGGTACTCCAACACCGTCAGCATCAACGAAGGGGGCGCCGTCAACCTGTACGTGTCGACGACGTCAGCGACCTACAGCGTCATCGCCTACCGGATGGGGTGGTACGGGGGGGCCGAGGGACGCCAGATCTGGGTGTCGGGCACCGTGCCCGGCCGCGCCCAGCCGACCTGCCCGGTGCTCGCGCCCACCAACACCGTCGAATGCCATTGGACCGACCCGCTGCACGTGCAGACGACTGTCGCCGGCTGGCCGCAGGGCGACTACCTCTTCAAGCTCACCGCCGCAAGCGGCTACCAGTCCTACATCCCGCTCACCATCCGCAACGACGCCAGCCACTCCGCCTACCTGATCCAGAACGACGTCACTACGTGGCAGGCCTACAACCTCTACGGCGGCTATGACCTCTACCAGGGGCCCGCCACCCCCGGGTCGTCCACCCTCCACAACCGGTCGCGCATCGTCTCGTTCGACCGGCCCTACGCGTCCAACTACGGCGCCTCGGACTTCATCGGCCTCGAGTTGAAGCTCGTCGCCCTCGCCGAGAGCCGTGGCCTCGACGTCAGCTACACCACCGACGTCAACGTCAACGAACGCCCGAGCCTTCTGCTCAACCATCGGACGTTCATCTCCCTCGGCCACGACGAGTACTGGTCGCGGACCCAGCGCAACGCCGCCGTGGCCGCACGCGCCCACGGCGTCAACCTGTTCTTCATGGGCGCCAACGCCATCTATCGGCCCATCCGCTTCGAGTCGTCGCCGCTCGGGCCCGACCGCCTCGAGGTCGACTACAAGAACGCCCTCGAAGACCCCCTGTATGGCAAGAACAACAGCCTGGTCACACCATGGGCGTGGCGGGACCCGCCGCTCAACGACCCGGAGAGCAAGATCCTCGGCGAGGAGTGGCAGTGCAACCCGGTGCGGGCGAACATGGTCGTGACCGACCCGACAGCGTGGATCTGGGGTGGGCTCCACCTCGCAGCCGGCACGCAACTCCCCAACGTCGTCGGCCCCGAGTACGACCACTACTCGCCCAACCAGCCGAGCCCCCCCAACGTTCAGATCGTCGCCGCCTCCCCGGTCACCTGCAACGGCGTTCCCCACCAGGCCGACTTCACCTACTACACGTGGCACGGTAGCGGCGCCGGCGTCATCGACACCGGCACGATCGACTGGGTCGGTTTCCTCGCGCCGGTCTGCGACCGGACGTGCCCGGAGGTCAACAGGGTCGTGACCGACGCGACCCTCAACATCCTGCGGGCCTTCGGCGAGGCGCCCGCCGGCCGGAAGTACCCCTCGGTGTCCAACTACGCGAGCATCCCGCACGTGCCCTGATCCCGCGGTTGCGGCGATGGCGGTGCCGGCGGCTGCGGCCTCGAGCGGTTTGTCCAGCCCAGTCGCCACTGTGCGCGGTCAGCATCGAAGGGCCTGAAGCCAACTTTGGAAGGTTGTTGTCGCTGGACGACGACACGCTTCCAAAGTTTGGGTGTACCGACTCGCTGGCGCCCACATCCGGTGGTGAAAGGGGCCGCTGAGGCGCCCGGAGCGGCGGGGACCCAGGAGCGGAGACAGGCTCCGAAGCGGTGGGGCCCGAATCGCCGAATCGCCGGCGCCGGCGCCTGAGTTACAGGTATGGAGCGGCCAGTCTGGCCCGGCTGTCGCGGGCGACAGCCCGCCCACCGACCGCCCACACCCGCTCGTAGGCATCGACGACCGGTGCCACAGCGTTGCACTCAGCGACAGGCCGGGAGGCGGCCGTGCTCAGCCGCTGGCGCAGCTCCGTGTCGGCTGCCAGCATTCGGAGAGCGGCGAGCAACTCGGAGGGTTCGTTGGACGCCGTCCCGAGACGCGCCCCTCCTTCGAGCAGCTCCCTGCCGGCCGAGCGCGGTGCCACGCACGCCAACCTGCAGGCCATGGCGAGGTGGGGACGGTTGATGGCGTCCTGATGGCGCTCTCCCCGGCAGCCATGGCGGTGGTGCACTTGCTGCCTGACTCCTGTCCGGGCTTCCACGGCTATGACGCTGAGCTGTGCTCCCAGATCCGTGAGGCGGGTCTCGGGGGTTGTCGTCGTAGGCACCGACGTGCTCCACGTCAAGGGACCCCTCGGGTCCCACGATGAGGCCGTGCATGCCGCGGCCGACCGTGCGCGGCGCCGGCGCTGGAGGAGCGGCCTCCGTCACGAGGTGCGCTACCGGCGGGCCGTCGCCCGTGACGGGGCTGCGGTCGCGCCGGCAGAAGGTGCGCCGGCTGTTGAGCCGGTAGGGCCGGGACCGACGGGCAGGATACCGAAGGGCAGGGTACCGAAGGGCCCCGCCGTCTTCACGCGTCATGCCGTGGCCGCCGAGCAGGCGGCGCACGCCTCCGTCGTTCCTGCAGTGTCGTGCCTGGCTACGAAGCGGGAGACGTCGGCGGGGAGCAGCTGGTGGGCGTGAGCCGTCACCCGTTGCGGGTCCCAGTCCCACCATGCGATGCGCAGCAGTGCCTAGCGCGTCGGCTCGTCGAAGCGGTAGCCGACGAGCCGCGCCGGCACGCCGGCAACCACGGCAAGGGGGGTACGTCCCTGACGACGGCACGGGCGGCCACCACCGCGCCGTGGTGGATGGTCACGCCCGACAGCACCAACGACTCGAAGCTCGCCAGTACGTCGGAGCCGATGACGATCGGGCCCTTGCTGGTCACCTGTCCCTCGATGGGGATGTCGATGTCCGGGAAGTCGAACGTTGTGACCCACTCGGTGTGGTGCATGCTACCGGTCATGAGATAGCAATTCGGGCAGCGATAGGACGAATGGGCATTGTCGGCACCACTATCCCGGCCGGAGGGCGACAGTCACCTCGAGCGACCGGTGCTGGGCGCCCGGGTCGGGGCCGAGGCGGAGAGCGGCGACGTCGAGCTGGCGGGACGCCAGCAGGTGGTCGATGGTGATGAGGTGGCGCCAGCCGGGCCCGCGCGCCCGCAACAGGTCGCTTTCCGCGCGCCCTGCGGCGAGCCGCGCGCAGGGACGACAGGATAGCGCTCCGTATGCGCGCGGTCGTCGCCCCGGCGCGCGGAACGGCTCTCCAGCCGCCTGCGAGGGGGCCGGAACCAGAGATGGCTGCGCTACCGGGCGCGGCGGTTCGCCAGGCTGGCGATGGCCGATGCCGCCGGCCGGCTGGCGGCGGGTCGCCGGCGGTTGCCGGCCCGGGCGCGGCGGTCGCTCCTGGTGGGGCGCCAGCGGGGGGCGGGCTGGCCGGTCACGTCGCTCGGGGTGTGGCGCATGTCAGTCTCCCATGGCCTTACCCGGTGCGGTGAGATCCCCAACATGGCCGCAGCGGGTGGGGAGAAAGGCGTCGCCTCCGCCACCCGCCGTTCACCGGGCGGGGAGCGCGCTGCGGCGCCCGCTCCGAGCGGCGCGCCAGCGGGCCGCTCCAACCACGACGGCGAGCGCGACGGCGAGACCCATCTCGTGGCCCAGGCGGTCGGGCGACTCGCGCTGGATCCACCGGTGGAACCGGTCGAACCACGCCGGCCACGGCGTGAACCCGAAGAACACCAGGCAGGGCTTGTCCATGTCCGGCAGGGCAGCGCCGACGGTCGCGGCCAGCGTCGCCAGCCGGGTGCCGGCCGGGGCGGTGGCGACCGCCCCGGTGAGAGCGCTGAGGCCGCTGAGCCCGTCGCGGCGGGCGATCCGCAGGAACTCCTCCGACAGCTGTGACGCACCGGTGCCCCAGTGGGGGCAGGCGTCGAG
>JAJZJY010000162.1 GCA_021809885.1 Actinomycetes bacterium | reverse complement strand
ACAGAAAAACCACCCCCAGCAATGAAGAACCCCCTGCTCAGCAGGGGGTTCTTCCGTCAGGACCCAAGTAAGTTCGGCCTAGCCGGCGGGCGGTCCCTAGCCGGCGGCTATGCCACCCGGAGCGGCAGGACCCGGGGTCCCCGGATCTGGCCGGCGGACCATACGACGCCGGCGGGGTCGGCGAGCTCGAAGTCGGGGTAACGGGTCAACCACTCCTCGAGGGCGATCCGCAGCTCCATGCGGGCGAGGTTCGATCCGAGGCAGCGGTGGATGCCGAGCCCGAACGCGGCGTGGCGGTTGACCGCCCGGTCGAGCACCACCTTGCCGGCGTCGGGGAAGGCGGCCGGGTCCCGGTTGGCCGCCGGGAACGGCAGGAGCAGCCAGTCGCCCTCCCTCAGCTGCCTGCCGCCGAGCTCGACGTCCTTGGCAACGAGGCGGGCCATGGTGACGGGGGCGTAGGCACGGAGGAGCTCCTCGACGGCCGTGTCGAGGAGTCGCGCCTCGCCGGCGCCGGCGACGGCCCTCGCTGCCACGGCGGCGGCCAGCCGGCGCCTGTCCCCGGGGTGGGTCGCCAGGTGCCAGAGGGAGGCCCCTACCGCCGACCACGTCGTGTCGATGCCGGCGATGAGCAGGAGGACCATCGTGCCCCGGACGTGGTCGGGGTGCAGCTTGTGGCCGTCGAGCTCGGCGTCGAGGAGGAAGCCGGTGAGGTCGTCGCTGGGGGAGGCGAGATGTTCGGCGATGCGCTCGTCCATGTAGCGTTCCATCGTCGCTTCTTCCGCCCGGGCCTCCCGCTGGTCGGCCGACTCGTCGACGTCCTCGAGGGTGCCCCGGACGAACGAACGGAACACGTCGGCATCAGCCTCGGGGAAGCCGAGCATGCGTACGATCACCCGTAGCGGGATGTGGCGGGCGAAGTCGACGGAGCCGTCGACGACGGCGGCGCCGCCCGCTGCGTCGAGCAACTCCCGGCACAGCTGCCGGGTGTAGGCCTCGTAGCCGGCGACGGCCTTGGGCGAGAAGGCAGGGAGCAGCATCCGGCGGGCCAGCGCGTGGAAGGGCGGGTCGGAGGTGATCGGCGGGGCCAGCCCGATCGGCGCCGGCAGGTCGTCGGGCCCGGGGCGCAACTCGCTCACGACGACGCTGCGGGAGGTGAAGTGCTCGGTGTCGTAGGCGACGGCGACCACGTCGTCGTGGCGGACGGGCAGCCACGCCCCGCCGTAGCGGTCGGTGTGGGCGACCGGGCAGCGGCCGCGCAGATCGTCCCAGATGCTGTAGGGATCGGCGACCCAGCGGTCGTCGGTGTGGTCGAAGTCGGTGGCGAAGTCCTCCACCGGCGGTCGCTTCCCGCTCATCGGCACGCTCCCCCGGGTGAACGCGGTTATCCTGCCACGCCCGCCCCCGCGTCGCGGATCAGTTGAGCGACAGGTCCGGCGGGTAGGCGGCGACGACGGCGAGCTCCCGGCCCTGGCGGCGCAGCACCCGGTGCCAGAGCTCTCCCGGCTCGGTGCTGAACGGGTCGTCCCGGACGGCATCGAGCACCCACCACCCGCCGGCGACGAGCTCCGACTCCAGCTGGCCCCCACCCCAGCCGGCGTAGCCGGCGAAGATCCGCAGGTCCGTGACCGTGTCGTCGAGGCGCTCGGAGTCGGTGTCGAGGTCCAAGGTGCCGAGGTCGCCGTCGACGACACGCCACACGTCGTCACCGGCCCTGGCCTCGAGGGCGGCGGGGGCCGGGACCCGGGCGAGGCAGATCACCGAGTCGCGGCTCACCGGGCCGCCGATGAACATGAGCGCCGGCGGCGCCGCCCGCTCCGCCCACTGCGGCAACGCCTCCCCCACCGTCGCGGCGCTCGGCCGGTTGAGGACCACGCCGAGGGCGCCGTCGTCGCCGTGGACCAGGACGAGCACCACGGTCCGGTCGAAGTTGGGGTCGGTGAGGCGAGGGTTGGCCACCAGCAGCCTCCCGGTGAGTGTCCCCTCCGTCATGGCTCTTTTCTACCCCGAGGCGGGGGGGCGACCGCCTGCACGCCGCCACCGCGTAGGTTCTCCCCATGCGTGCCGTGACGGTGATCCCGCTCCAGCAGGGCTCGGTGGACCTCACCGAGCTGCCCGAACCCCCCGACTCCGACGGCCCGGTCCTCGTCGCCACCCGCGCCATCGGCGTGTGCGGGACGGACCTGGAGATCATCGAGGGCGACTACGGCTGGGCGCCCCCGGGCGAGCAGCGTCTCGCCATCGGCCACGAGTCCCTCGGCGAGGTGCTCGAGGCGCCCGAGGGCTCCGGCTTCGCCAAGGGGGATCTGGTGGTCGCCATCGTCCGCCGGCCCGACCCCCAACCCTGCCCCAACTGCGCCGCCGGCGAGTGGGACATGTGCCGCAACGGGCAGTACACGGAATGGGGCATCAAGGAGCACCACGGCTACGCCCGGGAGCGCTACCGCATCACCCCCGACTTCCTCGTGAAGGTCGACCCGGGCCTGGGCGACCTCGGGGTCCTGCTCGAGCCGACGACCGTGGTCGCCAAGGCGTGGGACCACATCGAGCGCATCGGCCGGCGGGCGGTGTGGCAGCCCCGCACCGTCCTCGTCACCGGTGCCGGCCCGATCGGGATGCTGGCGGCGCTGCTCGGCCGCCAACGCGACCTGGAGGTGCACGTGCTCGACCAGGTCACCGACGGCCTCAAACCGGATCTGGTGGCCGAGCTGGGTGCGACCTACCACCACGGCAGCGTGCAGGACGCCGGCGTGCGGGCCGATGTCGTCATCGAGTGCACCGGCGTCGGCCAGCTCATCTTCGACGTGATGGAGACGACCTCGACCGACGGCGTCGTGTGCCTGACGGGGGTGTCGTCGAGCCGGACGGTCTCCATCGATGCCGGCTCGCTCAACCGCCAGCTGGTGCTGGGGAACGATGTCGTATTCGGGTCGGTCAACGCCAACCGCCGCCACTACGAGGCGGGCGCCGCCGCCCTCGCCCGGGCCGACCGCACGTGGCTGGGCAAGCTGGTCACGCGCACGGTCCCGCTGTCGTCGTGGAAGGACGCGTACGCCCGCCAGCCGGATGATGTGAAGACGGTGCTCTCCTTCTCGCGGTGAGGCCGCCCAGGTCCGGTCAACCCCGGTCGAGGGCGGCGCGCAGGTCGGCGACACGATCGCCGACCTCGGCGATGCCGGCGCCGTCGAGCACCGCTCGCATCAGGGCGGAGGCGACAACGACCCCGTCGGCCTCCGAGGCCGCCTCGACGGCCTGCTCCGGCGTCGAGATGCCGAAGCCCATCACGACGGGCTTGTCGGTGTGCGCCTTGAGCCGCTTGGCCAGCACGGCCGCCGAGCGGGCCAGGCTGGCCCGCTCGCCTGTGACACCCATGAGGTTGACGCCGTAGACGAAGCCGTGGGAGCGCTCGCAGATCAACCCCAGCCTGTCGTCGGGCGTCACCGGGGCGGCGAGCAGGACGGCCGCCACGCCGGCGCCCCCGGCGGCTTGCTCCCACGACCCGGACTCCTCGAGGGGCAGGTCGGGGACGATCGCCCCCGTGACTCCGGCGGCCGACAGGCGGGCCGCGAACCGTTGGAGCCCGCCCCGGAGCACGAGGTTGGCGTAGGTCATGGCGACGAGCGGGACGGGCTGCTCCCGCCCGCCGGTGGCGGTGAGGATCGCCTCGGGAGTCGCACCCCGCTCCAGGGCCCGCACGGAGGCCTCCTGGATGGTCGGGCCGTCCACCATCGGGTCGGAGAACGGCACCCCGATCTCGACGGCGTCCGCCCCCGCCTCCACCATCACCTGCAGGTAGTCGACCCAGTCGGCGGTCAACTCGCCGGTCATGTAGGTGACGAGCAGCTTGGCGCCGGCGTCGCGCCGGGCGCGCAGGGCCGGCTCCAGGGCGACTCCGCTCACCCGAGGAGCCTCATCACCTGTTGGGCATCCTTGTCGCCCCGCCCCGAGAGGGTGACGAGCACGGTGGAGCCAGAGCCCACCTCGCCCGAGCGGGCCGCCCGCACGAGCCACGCCAGGGCGTGGGCAGGCTCGAGGGCGGGGATGATCCCCTCCGTCCGGGACAGCAGCTGCAGGGCCTCGAGCACTTCGTCGTCGGCCGCCGACTCGTAGCGGGCGCGGCCGGTGGCGGCCAGGAAGGCGTGCTCTGGTCCGATGCCGGGGTAGTCGAGCCCGGCGGAGATGGACTCCGCCTCGAGGATCTGGCCCTCCTCGTCCTGCAGGAGCAACGAGCGCATCCCGTGGAGGACGCCGGGAACACCCCGGGCGACCGCCGCCCCGCCGGCGGCCTCGACGCCGACGAGGGCGGCGCCGGTGTCGACGAAGCCGGCGAAGGTCCCCGCCGCGTTGGACCCGCCACCCACGCAGGCCACGACCAGGTCGGGGTCGGCGCCTAGCAGTGCGCGGCACTGCGCGGCCGCCTCGTCACCGACGACGCGCTGGAGCTCCCGCACCATCCAGGGGAAGGGGTGCGGGCCCATCACCGAACCCAGGCAGTAGTGGGTGGTGTCGACCTCGGCCACCCAGGCCCGCATCGCCTCGTTGACGGCGTCCTTGAGAGTACGGCTGCCGCTGCGGACCGGAACGACCTCGGCGCCGAGGAGCCGCATGCGGAAGACGTTGAGCTCCTGGCGCTGCGTGTCGACCTCGCCCATGTAGACGACGCAGTCCAAGCCGAGCAGGGCGGCGGCCGTGGCTGTGGCGACCCCGTGCTGGCCCGCTCCTGTCTCGGCGATCAGCCGCTTCTTGCCCATCGCCAGGGTGAGCAGGCCCTGTCCGAGCACGTTGTTGATCTTGTGGGAACCGGTGTGGGTCAGGTCCTCCCGCTTCAACAGCAGGCGAACGCCGAGGACCTCCGACAAGCGCCGGCACTCGGTGACCGGCGTCGGCCGGCCGGCGTAGTCGCGCAGCAGGTCCCGGTAGGTGCCGACGAACGCCGGGTCGGCCCATGCCACCCGGAACGCCGCCTCCACCTCGGCACACGCCGGCACCAGGGCCTCCGGCACGAACCGCCCCCCGTAGTCCCCGAACCGCCCGGACGCCGACGGCTCCGCCATCGTCACCCCTCCGCCTCCCAGTCGTAGGGCCCGTCGTCGGGATCGGCAGCGTCCTCGGCCGGCTCGGGGGCGGCAGCCTTGGCCGCGGCGATGAAGGACCGCAGCTTCACCGGGTCCTTCACTCCGGGTGAGCGCTCGACGCCGGACGCGACGTCGACACCCCAGCAGCGGGTCCTTACGATGGCGCCCGCCACGTTGTCGGGCGTGAGGCCGCCCGCCAACATGAACCGGCGCCCGCTCGGCACCTCGGCCGCCAGCGCCCAGTCGAAGACCCGACCGGACCCGGGGCTCGGGGCGTCGAGCAGGACGACGTCGGCTCCGTAGTCGGCCGCCCTGGCGACGCGCCCGTCGCCGGCTGCGAACGCCTTGATCACGAACGGGATCCGCTCCCTGATCCAGCGGGTCTGATCGGGGGTCTCCTCGCCGTGCAGCTGCACGCCGCGCATCCCCGCCCGCAGGGCCACCTCGACGACCCGCTTGGGGTGCTCGTCGCGGAAGACACCGACCGCGATCACCTCGTCGGTCGGCAAGCGCTTGGCGATGTCGGCGGCGACCTGCGGCGCGACCTGGCGGGGCGAGGGCGCGAACACGAACCCCACCATGTCTGCACCGAGGGCGACAGACAGCAGGGCGTCGTCCTCGTTGGTGATTCCCTCGATCTTGACGATCACGGGGCGTTCCCGGCCCGGCTGAGGGCGGCGACGGCCGCCGCCCGGTCGGGCGCTGTCACGAGGGACTCCCCGACGAGGACGGCGTCGAAGCCGGCGCAGGCGAGCCGGGCGACGTCGGCGGGTCCGCCGATCCCGGACTCGGCGACAGTGACCACGCCGTCGGGGAGCACCTTCGCGACCCGCTCCGCCCGGTCGGCGTCCACCTCGAAGGTCACCAGGTCACGCTGGTTGATCCCGACGAGCGTGGCGCCGGCGGTGACGGCGGTCTCCGCCTCGGCCTCGTCGTGGACCTCGACGAGAGCGTCGATCCCCACGCGGGCGGCGAGGGCATGCAGCTCGGCAAGCTCCTCCTGGCCCAGCGCGGCCGCGATCAGCAGGACGGCGTCGGCGCCCATGATGCGGGCGTCGCACACGTCGGCGGGCCCGACGGTGAAATCCTTGCGCAGCACGGGCAGGCCTGTCGCGGCGCGGGCAGCCGCCAGGTCCGCCGCCGAGCCCCCGAAAAAAGCGCTGTCGGTGAGAACCGACAGGCACGCCGCCCCACCAGACTCGTACTGGGTGGCCACGACGGCCGGATCGAGGTCGGGCGCGAGCGGCCCGCGGCTCGGGCTGGCCCGCTTCACCTCCGCTATGACCGACACGCCGGGTCGGGCCACCAGCGCGGCGGCGAAGCGGCGAGCGGGGGCGGCAGAGGACGCCGCAGCGACGAGAGCGTCGAGGTCCCTGCCGTCCGCCCCCGCCGCGGCGCGGTGCGCCGCGAGTATGCGGTCCAGGTAGGTGCCCATGGCCGGCGAGCCTACCGGTGGCGGGCCCGGTGCCTCTTGGTCTTGGGCACGCTCGTCGGCGGCGGGGCGGGCGCGACGCACGCCGGCGGGTGGAGGCTCACCCTCCCGACTCCCACGACGGCGCCGAGCGCCTGGCTCCCGGCGGCGTGGCAGGTGACGACGAAGGTCACCGTGCCGGTCGGTCCCGTGGTCGCGGTCGCCGGGCCGCTGACAGTCCAGGACGCGCCGAGCAGTCGCACCCTGGACCCCGTCGCCGGGACGTCGCGGACCAAGCCGCCGGCGGTGACCGAAGGGCGCCTGACCAGCACTGCCAAAATGACCGGTCGGCCAACGACCGGAGGGTCGGGGTCGAACGAGGCGGTCACCGCCAACTGGGGCCCGAAGGAGGCAAGGGTGAGCTCGACGGACTGGGTCGTCCCGTCGGGCACCCACCGCAGGACCGCTTGGAGCATCGTCAGGTGTGGCGGGTCCCAGGCGCGGAGGCGGTAGAGGCCGCCGAGCACGCCGGCGACAGTGAACTTCCCGCTGGCCGCCGTGGCGACCTCGGTGCTCGCCGCCCGGGCACCGACCACCCTCTGCACGAGGACGGTCGCCCCGGCGACCGGGCCGCCCGGTCCTCTCACGGTCCCGGTGACCGTCGCCCCGCCGGGACCGAGCCCCGGCGCCGTCGTCGTGGTGACGCCGGGGACGGTCGGCAGGCTGACGGCGGACCCGTCGACCGTGCTCGGTGGTGCCGTCGTCGCCACGGGCCGGCTCGGCGGCGGGACCGGGAACGACAGCCTCCCGACCTGGGGCCCGCAGCCGGCGACGACGGCGGCGGCGGTGCCGAGCAGCAGCGCTGCCCGCCTCATCCCCGGGACGGCAGGGCGACGACCTCGACGGGGACGTCCCCGGCGAGGACCGTGCCGCCGGGCTCCACCGCCCGGCCGACGTAGCCGAGGGCGACCGGCCCGATGGGCGAGGCGCTGGTGACCGAGCCGACCACCTTTCCGCCGGCGGTGAGGTCGCTGCCGGCGGCGAGGGGCCGCTCGGAGCGCAGCAGCCTCAGGTGCCGGGCGACGTGGCCGCCGCGGGAGTCGATGCGGGCGACGAGCTCCTGGCCCGTGTAGCAACCCTTGGTGAAGCTCACGGTCAGGGGCACCAGGCCGGTCTCGGCCGGGATGGTGCGCTCGGTGAGCTCGGCGCCCATGGCGGGCACACCGGCGGTGATGCGCTCCGCTTCCCACTCGCCGTCGCCGAGCGGCCGGCCGGGGGCGGGACCGTCGAGGAGGTCGACGGCCTCCTCGACCGGGGACCACAACGCTGTGAGGGCCGCGCCCTCCGGCCGGTCGCCGCGCACGGCGAGGACATCGAAGCTCGTCGCGGCGATGTCTGCCCTGGTGCGCAGCTTGAAGCGGGTGAGGCGATTGACGACCACGTCGCCCCACCCCGCATCCGTGTCCACCACGAAGCGTTCGTCGCCCGGCCGAGCGACGCGGACGAGGGCGTCGACTTTCCCCGCAGGTGCCAGCAGCCACGACCACGAAGAGTCGCCGACGGCCAGCGCCACGACGTCCTGGCTCAGCTGGCCCTGCAGGTAGGCGGCCGCCTCGGGGCCCTCGACGACGGCGGCGTCCCGGGCGAAGCCGTGGTGGCGCACCTCAGGCACGGGCCACCGCCTGGCGGCGCGCGGCTGTGATGCGCCGGGCCCCCGGGACCGCCGCCAGCAGGGCGGCAGATC
>JAJZJY010000161.1 GCA_021809885.1 Actinomycetes bacterium | reverse complement strand
TGGTCACCCGGCGTCGGGCAGTACCAAGCTGCGAGGATCACGGCGCTGGTGGCATCCCCGCCATCCGCGTGCAGTGGCGCGCCGACGAGCCAGGCTCAACCCTGGCGGCGACAGAGCGGTTCGGGGAAAGCCGACACAACCCGTGCCTACGGCTGGCGCGACAACGGTGGAAGCCGTCGCCGCGTGAGAGACAGCACGGGGGAGGCAGGAATCCCCGTCCGTAAGAGCGGGGAGGATGTCAGAGCACCGGGGGCGGGCCTTCCTCCGGTCCTCGGCCGGCCGTCCGCCGCCGCCGGGCAGCCGGCTGCCCTCCGCCCGGAGGGTTGGGCCGGGCGCGCCGCCTACCGGGCGGACGAGGGGCAGGACGAGCGCTGGGCGCTCCGGGCGGCGTCGCTCGCTGGCGTGCGTCACCGCCTGGCAGGAGCCGACTCCGAGGATGCCTACGCCTGGCGGCGGGCGGGGCAGGCGATCGTGGTGGCGGTCGGCGACGGGGTCGGCAGCCGGAGCGGATCAGCGGCTGCAGCTCTCGTGGCAGTGCACGCCGGCTGCGAGGCGGCATCCCTCCTGGCCGGCCAGGATGTGCCGGATCTGAAGGTCGCCTGCGAGGAGGCCGTCGGCGCCGCCAACCGGGCGGTACGCGGCGGGACCGGCGCCACGACGCTGGTAGTCGCCGTCGCCGGGCCCGAAGGCCACTGCAGCCTGGCTCGCGTCGGCGACAGCACGGCCATGGTGCTGGCCTCCGGGGAGTGGCGGGCGCTCTTCCCGTCCCCGGCTGCCGACAGTGTCAGCAGCAACGCGACCGCCGCCCTGCCCGCCGACGCACCCTCGATCGACACGGCTGAGTGCGTTCTCTCACCCGGAGAGGCGCTGGTCGTCATGACCGACGGGATCGCCGACCCACTGCGGGACGGCCCGACGACCGTCGCCCCCGCTCTCGCCGCCGGCATGGTCGTGCCGCCGGCGGCGGTCGAGCTCCTGGCGCTGGTGGACTTCTCGCGCCACGGCTGCCACGACGATCGGACCGTCGTCGGGCTGTGGCGGCGCCGGCCGGAGGACGCCTGACGCCTGACGCCCGCTCGCCGCCGGCTCAACTCCTCGGCACCTCCGACCACGGCCGCCCCTTGTCGACGCGCACGTCCCCGGGGAGGCCGAGGACCCGCTCGCCGAGGATGTTGCGCATGATCTCCGACGTGCCTCCCTCGATCGAGTTGGCGCGCGAGCGCAGGAACATCCGCTGAGGCGCTCCTCCGAGGCTGCCGACGCTGTCTGGGCGACGCATCTCGTAGCCGTCGTAGAGCATGCCCTCGGCGCCGAGCAGCGTCTCGCACAGCTCGTAGATCCGCTGGTTGAGCTCGGCGTAGTGGAGCTTGGCTGTGGACCCCTCGGGGCCCGGGTCGCCCGAGAGGGCGCTGGCCGCCGCCCGCATGCTCGTCAGCCGGTGCGCCTCCGCCTCCACCCACAAGGCCAGCAGCCGGTCGCGCAGGACTGGGTCCTTGTCGTCGCGCCGCTCCCACAGCCGCATCGCTGTCGCGATGGCACCGCTTCCGCGAGCGCCGGCGGTGGCTCCGATCGAGACCCGTTCGTTCATGAGGGTGGTGATCGCCACGTGCCAGCCCTCTCCGACGCCTCCGAGGCGCTCCGCGTCGGGGACCCGCGCGTCGGTGAAGTACACCTCGTTGAACTCGGCGTCGCCGGTCATCTGGCGCAGCGGGCGGACGTCCACTCCCGCCGCCTGCATGTCCACCACGAAGTAGGTCATGCCCTTGTGCTTGTCTGCGTCGGGGTCCGTCCGGGCGAGCAACATCCCGTAGCGGGCCCGGTGGGCAAGGGTCGTCCAGACCTTCTGGCCGTTGATCACCCACTCGTCGCCGTCGCGCACCGCTCGGGTTGCCAGCGCCGCAACGTCGGATCCGGCGCCCGGCTCCGAGAACAGCTGGCACCAGATGTGCTCCCCGGTGAACATCGCCCGGAGGTACCGCCTCTTCTGGTCCTCGGAGCCGTGGGTGAGCACGGTAGGAGCGGCCATGCCGTAGCCGATGGGGTTGCGGGCGAGGAGTTGCGGCGCCCCGGCTGCTGCCAGCCGCTCCTGGACCACCCGCTGGAGCCGTCGCGAGACGCCGAGGCCCCCATGGCCGAGCGGGAAGCCCACCCACGCGAGCCCCATGTCGAACTGAGCCCCGAGGAAGGCGCGCTCGGGCGTAGCCGCCGGCGGGTGCTCGGCGACGAGACGCTCGGCGAGGGCGGCGACCCGGTCCTCGTCACCGGTGGCGCGCGGCGCGGGGAGGGCGGCGGCGGTCACGACCAACAGCGTAGTGAACGCCTTGCGGTGGTCCGCCGGGCGGCATGCGAGCGCCCACCTCCCCAGGGGTCGTAGACTGCCCGGGTCGTGCGCAACCTCGTGCGCCTCGCGGTGTCCGTCGTCGCCGCCGTCGCGGTCCTCGCGACGGCGGCGATCGTCGTGCCTGTCGCCATCCGGGGCATCGTGCGCCACGGGTATGCGTCGTCACCCCGCCCGCTGGCGCCGCTCACCTCTCTCACCGAGACCGGCTCGACCGTGTACGCCGCCAACGGCCAGGTGCTCGCCACGCTCAACGCCTCGGTCACCCGGATCCCGGTGAAGCTCTCGCAGGTCCCAAAGGTCCTCATCACCGCCGTGCTCGACACCGAGGACCACCGCTTCTACCTCCACGGCGCCGTGGACGTCCCCTCGGAGGTCCGGGCGCTGCTCCACGACAGCACCGGCGGCGGCCTCCAGGGCGGCTCGGACATCACCCAGCAGCTGGTGAAGCAGGTCTACCTCACCTCGGAGCGCACGCTCTCCCGCAAGATCAAGGAGGCGTTCATCGCCATCCGCCTCCAGAAGCTCTACACGAAGAACCAGATCCTCGACGCCTATCTCAACACCATCTACCTCGGAGCCGGCGCGTACGGCGTCGAGGCAGCGGCCCGCGCCTATTGGAACGAGCCCGTCAGCCACGTGACCCTGCCGCAGGCGGCGATGCTCGCCGGGCTCATCCAGGACCCGTCCGGCTACGACCCGGTGACCGACCCGGTGCTGGCGCGGATCCGCCGCACCCAGGTCCTCGGCCGGATGCTGCACTACCACGACATAACCGCCAAGCAGTACGACGCGGCAAACGCCGCTCCGCTGCCCACCTCCCAGCGGGAGGCGGTGACGAGCAGCTTGGCGGGCATCGACGGCTACTACGTCGCCGAGGTCGAGAACGAGCTGCTCGGACCGGGCAGCCCGCTCGGAGGCACCCCGAGTGAACGGTATGCGGAGGTGTTCGAGGGCGGGCTCCAGATCCACACCAACCTCGAGCCGGCGCTCCAAGCTGCCGCCGTCAGCGCGGTGCAGGCCATCACGCCCCCCAACAACCAGGGGTACCAGGAGGCGCTGGTATCGATCGACCCGCACAACGGCGCCGTCGTCGCCATGGTGCCCGGGCAGAACTTCGCCACGGAGAAGTTCAACATCGTCACCCAGGGCCTCCGCCAGCCGGGCTCGGGGTTCAAGCTGTTCACGCTCCTGCCGGCGCTCGAACAAGGCGACAGCATCTTCGCTCCGGTCGACGCCACCTCGCCGTGCGCCTTCCCGTTCCCGGGCAACGACGGGTTGCTCCAGACGCCGGTGCGCAACGACGTGGGCGACGGCCAGTCCGGCCCGACGACCATCCAGGTGGCGACGGCACAGTCCCTCAACTGCGCCTTCATGCGGATGGGGCACCAAGTCGGCTTGCCGACGGTGCTCGCCACCGCCGAGAAGCTCGGCGTGCCGAGAAGCGAGCTGCAGCCCTTCGCCCAGGACCCGTCCGTGGTCATCGGCGCGGCGAGCGTGTCGCCGCTGCAGATGGCGGACGCTTATGCGACCCTGGCGGACGGTGGCGTCTACCACCATCCGGCGTTCATCGCTCGGATCGTCGACCGTACCGGATCGGTCATCTACCGCCAGCCCGCCAGAGGTGTGCGCGTGATCCCCCAGAACATCGTCGGCGAGGCGGACGCCGCCTTCCAGGCCGTCGTCCAGTCCGGCACCGGCACCGCAGCGCAGATCCCAGGACGCGAGGTGGCCGGCAAGACGGGCACGAACAACGGCCCCACCGACGCCTGGTTCAACGGCTTCACCCCCCAGCTCGAGGCGACGGTGTGGATGGGCTACCCGCCGGCCGACAGCAGGCTGCTGCAGATCAACGGCGTCGCCGTCTACGGCGGGAGCTACCCCGCCGAGACCGTGCACGCCTACCTGGCAGCAGCCCTCGCCAACTCACCGGTCGTCGACTTCCCGCCGATCGACTCCGCCGCCCTGCCGCCGGCGAAGCCTGTCCCGGAGGTGTCGGGGCCGTTCCCCGGCTGCGCCTGGTACAAGGGCAACCCCGGCTACGGCGCGTGCCCACCGGCCTGCACGTACCCCGGGAGCTGCTCGTCTCCGGGCTACCAGTCCTGGGGCCTGGGCGTTGGGACGACGACGACCACCACCCCGGCCCCCTCCGTGTCGGGGACAACCGGGGTCACGGCGACGACCGGCACCACAGCGCCGGCATCGACAACCCCGCCGTCGTCGACAGCGCCGCCTCCGACAGCGCCGCCACCGAGCACGCCTCCGCCCACCTCGTCGCCACCGACGAACGCCCCTCCGACCACGAACGGCAACGGCAAGAAGTGAGCGCTCCGGCGCTCGAAGCCCTACTCGCCGTCCAGGAGCTCGACACCGCGGCGGACCAGGCCCGGCACCGCCTCGGGCAGCTACCTGCCCGCCGCCAGCTGCAGGAGATCCGGCAGCGCCGGCGGGACCTGGCCGCCCGGCGCTCCGCCGCCGAAGCCGCGCGCGAGGACGTCGCCGGCCGCCAGCAGGCGCTGGAGGAGGACCTGGCGGCCACCGAGAAGCGCCGGTCCGAGGTGTCCGCTCGCCTCTACAGCGGTGCGGTGAGCGCATCGCGTGACCTGCAGGCGCTGTCGGCGGAGGTCGACGGCCTGACGGCCCGCGCCTCGCAGTTGGAGGACGAGGGGCTCGCCGTGCTCGAGGAGCGGGAACCCTTCGACGCGGCGGTCGCTCAGCTCGACGCCGAGGAAGCGGCGCTCGCCGGCGAGGAGGACCGAGCGCTTGCGGCGCTCGGGTCCGCCGAGGCCGACACGGGTGCCGAGGTGCACGAGCTCCTGGTGCGGCGGGCCGAGGCGGCCGCCTCCGTGCCCCCCGATCTCCTGGCGACCTACGACCACCTGCGGGCTCGCCTCGGCGGCGTCGGCGCCGCCCGGCTCGTCGGGGACCGCTGCGGCGGCTGCCACCTCAGCCTCCCCGCCACCGAGCTCGACCGCGTCCGCCACCTCCCTGCCGAAGCCGTCGTGACCTGCGACCAGTGCGGCCGGATCCTGGTTCGCTGACCGGGGGCACCACCTCCCGACAGGAATATTGCCTCCTTCATCGTTAGCTGAGCTAAGATTGCGCCCGGAACAGGGCTGGAGGCGCATTCGGTGACCAAGCGACGGGCGGTGCGAGCGGCGGTGGGACGGACCTTCTCGTCCTTGCGGGTCCGGAACTTCCGCTACTACTTCGCCGGCCAGAGCCTGTCGCTCATCGGCACCTGGATGCAGAGCATCACCCAGTCGTGGCTTGTCTTCGAGATGACGCACTCGGGGACCGATGTCGGGTTGATCACAGCCGTGCAGACGCTGCCCATCCTGGTCCTCGGCCCGGTCGGCGGAATGATCGCCGACCGCTTCGGCAAGTACCGGATCCTCTTTTGGACCCAGAGCCTGGCCGGGGTCCAGGCCGGCGCTCTCGGCGTTCTCGCCCTCACCGGCAACCTGCGGCTCTGGGAGCTGTACGCCATCGCCTTCGTGCTCGGCCTCATAAACATGGTCGACAACCCGACCCGTCAGACCTTCGTCGTCGAGATGGTCGGCAGGGACAACCTCTCCAACGCCGTGACCCTCAGCTCGGTGACGGTCAACGCAGCCCGTGCCATCGGGCCTGCGGTCGCCGGCGTGGCGATCGCCACCGTGGGACCAGGGTGGTGCTTCGCCGTCAACGCGGTGTCCTTTGGCTTCGTCGTCGTAGCGCTCGCCGCCCTCCGCAAGGGGGAGCTGACACCGACACCGCGCGCCCAGCGCGGTCGCGGCCAGCTCGTCGAGGGCTTCCGCTACGTCGCCCACCGGCCCCTGCTACGCAACGCCCTGGTGATGATGGCCGTCATCGGGCTGTTCACCTACGAGTTCCAGACGACCCTGCCCTTGCTCGCCGGGAGGACCTTCTCCGGCAACGCTGCCACCTACGGGTTGCTCACCGCCGCCATGGGCGTGGGAGCTGTCGGCGGCGGCCTCGTTGCCGCCGCCCGGCGCAACCGGAGCCCGCGCCGGCTGGCCCACACGGCGCTGGCCTTCGGCCTGGTGACGCTGGCCGCCGCACTGGCACCGTCGGTGATAGCCGAGGGGATCGTGCTGCTCGCCGTCGGGGCGGCATCTGTGACGTTCCTGTCGCTCGGCAACGCCACCTTGCAACTGGAAGCCGATCCCGAGATGCGTGGCAGGGTCATGTCGCTCTGGTCGGTGTCCTTCCTCGGCACGACACCGATCGGGGGCCCCCTGGTCGGGTTCGTGGCCGGGACCCTCGGCGCCCGCTTCGGTCTGGGCCTGGGAGCCATCGCCGCCCTGGGCGCCGGCGTGTACGGGTGGCTGGTGCTGCCCAGGCGGCAACCGGCGCCGACCGGCCCTGCGCCTAGCGTGGCGGGCCATGCTGATCCTGGTGCGGCACGGGCGGACGGCGTACAACGCCTCCCGGAGACTGCTCGGCCGGCTTGACGTCGGCCTCGACGAGCTCGGCGAGCGCCAGGTCGCAGCACTCGCCCGCAGCAGCCGCCTGCAGGGGGTGCGCCGGGTGGTGACCAGCCCGCTGCAGCGGACGGTGGCGACGGCGCTCGCCATCGGCGCGGCCTGCAACGTCGAGCCGGACGTCGACGACCGATGGGTCGAGATCGACTACGGCGTCTACGACGGCCTGCCGCTCCCGGAGGTGCCTCCCTCGGCGTGGGAGGCGTGGCAGCGGGACCCGGAGTGGGCGCCCGACGGTGGGGAGTCGCTCGGATCGGTCGCCCGCCGCGTGCGGCAGGCGTGCACGGAATTGTGGAACGAGGCAGCCGACAGGGACATCGCTGTGGTCAGCCACGTCTCACCCGTGAAGGCGGCCCTTGCTTGGGGGATGGGACTTTCGGCGGAGACGCCGCTCAACCTGTTCGTGGAGGTGGCGTCGCTGCACCGCATCGGACCCGGCCCGGCGGGAGCACCTACCCTCCTGTCGCTCAACGAGACCGGCGACCGTCCAGCGGGCTGACGTATCGTCGGGGCATGGTGCAGACCGAGACCCGCCCCGGCATCCCTCAGCGCCGCGCCCTGCGCACCGAGCTCCCCGGCCCCCGCAGCCGGCAGCTCGCCGCCCGGCGGGAGGCTGCCGTCGCCCCCGGCGTGAGCTCGACGCTCCCCCTCTACATCCACGACGCCGGGGGAGCCATCCTCGTCGACGTCGACGGCAACGCCCTCATCGACCTCGGCTCCGGCATCGCGGTCACCACCGTCGGCCACGCCGTGCCCGCCGTCGTCGAGGCCGTCCGTGAGCAGGCGGCCCGATTCACCCACACCTGCTTCATGGTCGGGCCCTACGAGGGCTACGTCGAGGTCTGCGAGGAGCTCAACAGGCTGACCCCCGGCCACTTCGCCAAGACGTCGGCACTGTTCAACTCCGGTGCAGAGGCCGTGGAGAACGCCGTGAAGGTCGCCCGGCGCGCCACGGGCAGGGACGCCGTCGTCGTCTTCGACCACGCCTACCACGGCCGCACCAACCTGACGATGGCCCTCACCGCCAAGAACAAGCCGTACAAGGACGGGTTCGGGCCGTTCGCACCGGAGGTCTACCGGGCGCCCATGTCCTACCCGCTCCGCGACGGCGGCCTCCCCGGGGCCGAGGCTGCCCGCGTTGCCATCGAGCAGGTGGAGCGGCAGGTCGGCGCCGATCGTGTCGCGTGCCTGCTGATCGAACCGATACAGGGCGAAGGCGGCTTCGTCGTGCCGGCGCCCGGCTTCCTCCCCGCCCTGGCCGACTGGTGCCGCGCCCACGGCGTCGTCTTTGCCGCCGACGAGGTGCAGAGCGGGTTCTGCCGCAGCGGGCAGTGGTTCGCCTGCGAGCACGAAGGCGTCGTGCCCGACCTCGTGGCGACCGCCAAGGGACTCGGCGCCGGCATGCCGCTCGCTGCCGTACCCGGGCGGGC
>JAJZJY010000160.1 GCA_021809885.1 Actinomycetes bacterium | reverse complement strand
GGTCCGCGCCCTGCGCCCGGCGCGGGGCGGCGAGCCGGCCCTTCGGCGCCTCGTCGCCGCCCCTTCCGCCGAGCGGCGAGCCGGCCGCCTTCACGCTGCGGTCCTCCACGCCTGTGACGAGGCCGCGGCCGCCACTGTCTTGGATGGTGTGCGGGCGCGCTACGCCCCTGCCAGCGCCTTCGCCGGGGGGTTCAGCCCCGTCATGGTCGCACACACCGGCCCGGGGCTGGTCGGGATCGCCTGGTGGTGGGAGTGAGGCTTGTGCGGACCCGGCGGCTCACCAGCCGCTTCAGGGGGTCGTCCGTGACCGGATGGTTGCGTCGACGGCCGAACGCAACGCCGCCTGCGAGGGGTGGGCCTGGATGACGTGGCGCAACCCCTGGGCGGTGGCCGACAGGTACCGCCGGGTCGTCTCGAGTGAGGCGTGGCCGAGCAGCTCCTGCAGCTCGACGACATCGGCGCCCGCCTCCAAGGCGGCGGTCGCGAACGTGTGCCGCAGGGCGTGGACGAGGGCGCCGGCAGGGACGTTGGCTCGGATGCCGGCCCTCACGTAGAGCCGCTCGACGAGGTAGCGGATCTGGTCGACGCTGAGCCGCCGCCCGCGCACGTCGACGAACAGCGGCGTCGAGGGATGGTCGAGGTCCTCGCCGGGCAGGCGGCGGGCCCGTTCGTCGAGGTAGCGGGTGAGCACGATCTCCAGGGCGGCGTCGATGGGCACGGCCCGCGCCTTGCGGCCCTTGCCGATGACCTCGAGGCGCCGCCCGCTGGGCTCCCCGTCGAGCGAGCCGACGTCGAGGGCGGCGGCCTCCGCTTCCCGCACACCGGTCACGCAAAACGTCGCCACCACCGCCAGGTCCCTCGCCGGCCAGGGGTCACGCCCGCGGGGGTCGGGGGTAGCGGCCGTCGCCAGCAGGCGGGCGACGGCGTCGCGGGCGCGGATGGCGCGGGGGAGGCTGGTCGGCGTCTTGGGCTTGGGGACCGCGGCCATGGGGCTGCCGTCGAGGACCCCCTCGGCCACGAGGAAGTCGAAGAAGCTGCTCCACGCCGAGTGCGCCCGGCGGACCGAGGCGGCGGCGTGGTCCGCCGCCCAGGAGGAGAACGCCGCCCGCAGCGCCGAGCGGTCGAGGTCTGCGACGGTGACCACCTCGAGGGCGTCGAGCTGGCGCAGCCGCCCCGCCACGCCCTCCAGGTCCCGCCGGTAGCCGGCCAGCGTGTGGGGCGACGGCTTCTTGGCGCCCAGGTCCGTGAGCCATGCCCCAACGGCGTCGGGGAGGGGGCTGGCGGCGGTGAGGCGCGACCGGGACACCGTCCCAGGCTGCCATGCCGGCGGCCGGCACTCGCGGACGGGGACGATGTCGCCCTGCCTCACGACCAGAGTCGTGACCGGCAGGTTCGACCCGCCAGGCTCTGCCTGACCGTGATGCTCTGATCGCCCAGCGCAGGCCCGGCCACTGTCGCGAGCAACGCCGTGCGCAACCCGCTGCCCGCCACGCTGACCTGCGTCGGCAACACCACCGACGGCGCGAACGTCGAGAGGAAGGCCGACGCGTCCCGAGGCGTCTGGAAGGTCGCGAAGGTCTAGGTTGCCAGCAACTCCGCGTCGGGGCGCGAGGCCACGAGGAGCGAAGGCCAGCCTGGTCAGCACCGAGTAGCCGCTCCCCAACGCCGACACCGGCAGGAAACCCGATCCAAGCTGGGGACACGTCGACGCTGCGCCCGAGCCGCCCGTACTCGCAGACGACGCCGGAGCAGTGCTGGCCGACCCTCGCGCCAGTCACACGACGGGCGCCACGACGATCGCCCCGGGCAGCGCTGATCCGAGGAATGTCCGGCCTGCTGCTCGGCGAATGGACCGCACCTGGACCACCGTTCCTCACACGAGTCGCCACCCGCTACTGCGAGCAAGCATAGAGGGCGTGCCGGCAGGAGGTCGGTGCAACGGATGGGCACTTTCGGTCCCCAAGCTCCCGAGGCCCACCGAATGCACCGAGCTGGCGCCGGCGAGCCGCGGCCACCGAGTCGTCGCCGGGGTGGTGGCGCCGGCGCCGCGGTCGAGTCGAGATCGCCGGCTGCGGTCGTGGCAGCCGGCAGCGGCTCGCCCCGAGCGGGGTGCAGGGCGTCGAGGTGGGTGCTTCCAGGTGAGGTGGGTGCTTTCGGGCCGGATAGCGGCTGTGTGTGCACCCGCCTGAGCCGAACGAACCCACCTCGGGGCGGTGAAAGCCCTGCGGGGCGCCGCAGCCCGACACAACCGGCCGCCGCCGCCCATGGCGGTGGTGGTACCGCACTGCGCGATGGCCACACGTTCATCGGTGCGCGTCTCTCGGATCTGCCGGCCCCCCTGACCTTTCCGTCCACCAGGAGCGGCGGCGAGCCTCTCGTGGGGTGAGGACGGCGAGGGAAGCCCGTCCAGGGAGCATCAGCTCCACGAGCCGGGCGGACAGCGCAGCGGGGAGGGCGATGCATCCTTGGTCGACGGTGACCAGTGCCAGTTCGATCTCGGCCCAGGGGGCTGCTTTGGTCAGGAAGCCGCTGGCGCCTCCGCCGAGGGCGGCGAGGAGGTACTCGTCGAGGGGGAAGGCGGTAGTGACCAGCACCCGGGGTCGGCCCTGCCGGCTGCCGCCGGTGAGGGTCCTGGTCAGGCTGAGACCGTCCGCTCCCGGCACGCGGATGTCTGCCAGGACGACATCGGGTTGGTGGCGTCGGCAGTGCTCGATCACGTCGGCGGTGTTGGTGGCGCGACCAGCGAGGTCGAGGTGCTCAGAGGCTTCGACGAGGACCTGGAGCGAGCCGAGCAGGTCGGTGTCGTCATCGACGAGCAGGACTGACACCTTGGGTTTGGTCATCGTCATCAGCTGTTCGTGGTGATCTGTGCCGGTAGGTGTGCTCGGAGGGCGAAGCCACCGTTGGGGCGGGCTCCGGCGTGCAGTTGGCCTCCCAGGTCGGTGATCCGGGATGAGTGTGGGTCCCGGCGGCGAGCGAGGTGGCCCTGGCGGTGAGCGCCGCCAGGCTCGCGCTGACCGCTCTGCACGTCGGTCCGACTGGCGGCGGGCTCGCCGACCTAGCCGTCTCGGGACTGACCGTTGCATGGATTGTCGCGTTCAGTCTCCTCGTGCGCTGGACGCGTGGCCCCAAGCTGCCCCGGGTGCGCGTCTCGATCAAGCCCTCATCATCAGTCCATATCCGTCGGCTACGGCTACCTGCCACCTTGGAGTTCAGCGGCCCGGCGCCGCTGGTTCGACCCCGGGCGCCGGCATGCACCGAGTAGGCGAGCACCGCGCCCGCGGCAAGCGAGCAGCACCAGCACCGAATGCACCGAGTTGGCGTTGGCGCGGTGGCAGCCGCCGGGTTGGCGCCGGGGGGGTAGTGGGCATCGGCGGCGTGTCAGCCGATGTTCCGGATAATCATCGTTATCTGCAATCGGGAGGTCGGGGCGGTCAGGCCCTGGCGGCCAGGCCCCCGTGGCGCGACAGGTCCGCCAGCGGCGTGGCGGCCTCCAGGAGCCATGCCAAGGCCCGAGCGGCGTCCGCCTCGTCATGGTCGCCGGCAAGGTCGCGTCGCACGTCCTCCACAGCGCACGCCAGCACGTAGACGAGGTCGTCGACATGGCGCAGCACGTCACAGGTCACGATGAGCTCGTGGTCGGCAAGGCCGTGCTCGGCCGCCCGCCGGCGGGCCTCGAAGTCCCGCTGCCGGCACGACCGCCGGCAGTACCGCCGCGGCCGCCCCGGCCCGCTGCTCACAGGGAACGGCCGCCCGCACCACGCACAGCGCGCCTCGCTGGCCACCTCGCCCCCGCTGCCATCCCCCTCCCAGCTTTGCGTCACGGTGACGAATTTACGGCGCTGAGCCGAGCACGCAGGCCACGGCCCGTGCTCGAGGTTCCCGACGCAGCGGCGCACGTTCCGTTGTTGGGGCCGACTCAACGCTCTCCTGGTCCTCAGTCATCACCGATTGCCCGATCACTGACTGACACGACGGTCTACTGGGAGTAGACTGTCCGGCATGGCCGACACCACCACCGTCAAGGTCCAGACCAGCACACGTGACCTCCTCCTCCAGGTCGGAGCCACCCGGCATCAGAGCGCCGACCAGGTCATCTTGGCTGCACTGGCAGCGATGAAGCGCGACGAACGACGCAAGGTCGCCGCCGCAGAAGCCCGGGCCATCAAGGACGACCCGGCTGACCTTGCTGAAGTTCGCGAGATCCAGCGGGACATGGCCGCGCTGCATGAGGGGTGAGGTCCTCCGGCTGCCAGCGCGAGGTAAGGGCCACGAGCAGAAGGGCCCTCGGTACGCCGTCGTGTTGCAGCCGGACTGGCTCACGCTCAGCACCTGGGTCGTCGCCTTCACCAGCACCAGCGCTCGCCAGACCAGCTTCCGGCCACCAGTGGACATCGCCGATCAGCAGACCCTGGTCATGTGCGACCAGCTTGCAACCGTGGACCTCAACCGCCTCACCGAGCCGATCGGTTTCCTGACGATCGAGGAGATGGGACGGGTCGACGAGGCCCTGGCGGTGGTCCTTGACCTGTAGCCGACCAATACATGGGCAGCCTGCCGAGCTGCGCTGACCGCGGTTCCGTAAACAACGGCGACTGGGGCAGCCACACGGGCTGAGCTCCTTGCGTGCCTCATTACTCCTTACCCCGGATCCACCGATCCGGCGGGGCTTGTCGGTCTGGGGGCGCTGAAGCGGCGGGGATGGGTGGCTGGTGGCCGCGGGGGGTCGGATGGCAGGGGCGGGCCGTGAGGGGGCACGCGTGGGATCAAGGGTTCGGGTGGGTTTGGGGTTGTCGTCGACGCGGCCGCCAGGGGCGTCGGTCCAGCCGGGCGGTTAGGTGACGGCGGGGACAGCGCGGATGGCGTCGAGCATGGCGTTGAACTGGGTCGCCCACGGCCAGCGGGCGGGGAGGTGCAAGGTGAGGGTGCGGGCGGAGGTGGCGAGACGTCCGGGGACGGCGAGGTAGCTGCGCCGGAGGGTGTCGGTGGCGACGAAGTCGACGCGTTCGCCCCGGCGGCGGCGGCGTGGCGGTTTGCGGTTCGTCGCGCCGGGCGCTGCGGGGGTGTCTTTGGTGCTGGCGGCCTGGCCGCTGGGCGCAGAGCCGTCGGCTGGGTGGGGGGTCGCCGTGCTGGCGGCGACGATGTCGAGGCCGCCGATGCGCACCGTCGGGCGTGACATGTTGTGCGCCATGACGTTGAGGGCGAGCCACGCCGCGTTCGCGCCGAAGCGCCCCGAGGGGAGGCGGTTCAAGCCGACCCCGTACTTCAGGTCGCGGATAGCGTTTTCGACCACGGCAGCGTGTGACCTCGTGTCGCACTCCCGCAGCCCGATCCGCTATCGGGGCAGGCGAGAGCGGTCTGCCAGGGCGTCGGCTGGTCTCATCGGTCTCATCGACGCTGCGGGCGCCGTCGATGAGAAGGGTGCTCAGACCGTTGCTTGCGGCTTCGTCAGCCACCGCGTGGGAGAAGAGCTCGTCGCGTTCGAGCACGTTCTGCAGTGCACGGTCGGGGTCGGTGGTGCGCAGCCAGAAGGCCTGGGAGCGACCACGCGCGGCGAAGGCTGCTCGTCGGAATGCCGGGGTTGGCAGCAGCCACAGCGCGTGCCGGGGGTCGGACAGGTGCGGGCGCACAAGATGCGGGAGCAGCCGGAAGCCCTCGGCATGACGACGCCACCTGAAGCGAGCGAGCGCAGGTCCTCGACCAACAGGTCGAAGCCTTCCCCCCAGAGCCAGGGGAATCTCTGGTACATCGACGCCGTCCATGCTCATCGACCGGAAGCGGTCGAGCAGGGGCGCCGACGCTGCGGTCAACCGGGCGGCATGGACGCTGATGGCGGCGTCGCTGCTGTGGGTGTGAAGTCCGAACCGCTCGGCCAGTCGACGCGCCACGGTCGTCTTCCCCCCGCCGGTGCCCCCACCGATCCACAGCACATGGTCCAACGGGGTCCCCGGGCGGGTGCCCGTCACCGAGCGGAGCGGTCCGGCGCGGCGCCGCACCGGATCACAGCGGTCTTCGCTGAACGACATCGGCGATGACGGCGGCCACGACCCTGTCGAGCTCCCCATCCGCTGGGGGGTCACCGCGCCCGGCGAAGAGCAGGTGTGCGGCCCCGACCAGCGAGACGGCCAGCGAGTCGGCGTCGGCGTCGACTGCGATACGCCCGAGGGCGGACTCCTCGGCGAGGTAGGAGGAGATCATGGTGGTGGCTTCGGCCAGGACCGGGACGCCCCCGGCGGTCCTCGTCTGGCGCAGCCGGGCCAGCAGGTCACTGCGGAAGACGATGAGCGGGATGATCGCCACCGCGACCGAGGAGAACAAGGCGGTGAGCGCTTCGGCGAGGTTGGCGGCGACGGTGCCGGTACCCGCCGAGGCGCGCAGCGCTGCGGCGTGTGCGTCGACCCGGCTGGCACGGTCGGCCACCAAGGCGGCCAGGAAGTCCTCGAAGTCGGAGAAGTGACGGTGCAAGACACCCTTGGCGAAGCCCGCCTCGTCGGTGACCGCCCGGCTGGTCAACGCGTCCGGCCCGTCCCGGAGCAAGACGCGCTCGGCGGCGTCGAGGAGGGCCTGGCGTGGTTCGGCGATGTGCACTCCGGTCGGCAGACCGCCCTCCTCGATGCCTCGGCCGCGTAATGGGCGAATGCCCACTATGGTGGGCACATGACCACTCTACCGCCGGGGGGCTCACCACCTTCCCGACCGGGACCGCACCGAGCCCGGCAGATAGCCGAGTCCTTCGGCGCCGACGCCGAGCGCTACGACCGGGCCCGACCCGCCTACCCCGACGCGCTGGTGGCCCGCATCGTTGCCACGATGCCAGGCCCCGAGGTCCTCGATGTCGGGGCTGGCACCGGGATCGAGGGACGCCAGTTCCAAGCAGCCGGGGCCACGGTGCTGGGCGTCGAGCCCGACGAGCGGATGGCCGACCTCGCCCGGGCACGCGGGCTCGAGGTAGAGGTCGCGACCTTCGAGGCCTGGGAGCCGGGCGGGCGGAGCTTCGACGCGGTGATCGCCGGGCAGTCCTGGCACTGGGTAGACCCGGCCACCGGCCCGGCCAAGGCGGCCGAGGTCCTGCGCCCAGCCGGACGCCTGGCCGTGTTCGGCCACGTGCTCGACCCGCCACCCGAGGTCGCCGAAGCCCTCGCAGCCGGCCTGCGGCGGGTGGCACCAGACGCTCCGGTTGCTGGCCCCGGCCAGGCCCGGGCGCTCTACCAGGCCATGTTCGCCAACTTCGCCGAGCGGATCCGGGCGGCGGAGGGCTTCAGCGAACCACAACAGTGGAGCTTCGAGTCGGAGCGCCGCTACACCCGCGACGAGTGGCTCGACCTGCTCCCCACCACCGGGAGCCTCACCCGGCTCCCGCCCGACAAGCTGGCCGAGGTACTCGACGGCGTCGGCAAGGCCATCGACGAGATCGGAGGCCACTTCACCATGACCTACACCACCCTGGCGACCACCGCCGCACGGACCAGCAGCAACCAGACGTGACCCCCAAACGGCGACGCGTTGACGAAGGTCGGTGATGACATCCATCCGCCGAAGGTAGTGGCCTGTTTCCCGTGCCCGGGTGTCCGCTTGCCCGTCCTTCACTCGGACGGCTTCAGCCGCGCCTCACGGGCCGGAGGGCGAGTGAGGAGGTGCAAGCGGTGACAGAGCTCGGTCAGTGTTGCAGCCTCCACCTCGCCGAAGCGCTGGAGAAGGCGCCGATGGCTGATGGCGCGGGTCATCTCGGGCATGGCGAAGGAGCGCCGGCGTAAGCCGCCCTCGGGAGGGTCGATCGCCCAGTGCAGGCGCTGGGCGCGATCGGTGGTGGTCAGCGCCATGGCGAGCACGAGCTCGGCCCGGCTGCGGTTGAGCTCATCGACGCTGATGATCACGACGGGCCGCCGACCGGCCTGCTCGTGGCCGACCGTGGGGTCCAGACTGGCCAGCCACACTTCGCCTTGGCGTGGCGAAGCGCCTACTCCCACGGGTCGTTGTCGAGCCCGTCGAGCAGCGTGACGTCCCACGCTGCCACTTCAGCCTGATAGCTCGCGGCCTGCTCGGGGTCGGAGGCCAGACGGGCGAAGTCCCCCTCCATCCCGCCCAGCAGCTCGTCGTCCTCGGCCCGCTGGACAACCTCGCGCAAGACCTCGGGGATCGTGGTGGCGTGCGCAGCCGCCAAGCGACGCAACGCGTCACGGGTTTGAGGATGTACACGGACGGTAGCGGTGGCGGACATCGGCGACGGCTCCAGAACGGTATGCGTGCACGCTGTTGCGCACGAA
>JAJZJY010000159.1 GCA_021809885.1 Actinomycetes bacterium | reverse complement strand
CGTAGTAGCCCGGACCGAGCGCGACGGCGACGTGATGTTCGTGCCGCGGGCCGATCGGGATGCCTCCGGCGGCGACAGCGTCACCGGCTACCTCTACGTGTCCGGGGACCACCCCTGGCCGGTCGATCCGGTCACCGAGGGGCGCTTCCCCGACCACTGGCTGGTGGGGGCGGACGACGGGTCGATGTCGCTCGCTCCCAACCGGGCCAAGTACAAGCCGTCGAGCGTATGGCTCCAGCCGGACGGGACCCTGTCGGCTGACCACGACGGTCTGCAGGCGTGGTTCATCTCCACTCCGTTCGCGTTCTGCCTGCGATGCCGGATCTCCTACGAGCAGGTGCGGGGCAGCGACTTCTCGAAGCTCGCCACCCTTGACCAGGAGGGTCGGTCCTCCGCCGTGACGGTCCTGTCGGGGAGCATCGTGCGCTCGTTGCGGAGGTTCGGGCCGCACGAGCTCCCCCGTGAGGCCCGCAAGCTGCTGACTTTCGTCGATAACCGGCAGGACGCCTCCCTGCAGGCGGGACACTTCAACGACTTCGCCCAGGTGGCCCAGCTCCGGTCGGCACTGTGCTCGGCGCTCGGGGACCAGCCCAACGGCCTGTCCCACGAACGCGTGGCCCAGGAGGTCACTGCCGCCCTCGGGCTCGACCTGGAGGACTACGCCCAGCACCCTGGAGTGAAGTTCTCCCAGCGGGACATGGTCGAACGGGCCCTTCGGGCCGTGGTCGAGTACCGGCTGTACGCCGACCTGAAGCGGGGTTGGCGGGTGACCATGCCCAATATGGAGCAGGTCGGACTGCTCGTCGTCCGCTACGTCGACCTCCCGGAGATCGCCGCCGACACCGACAGCTGGGCCGACGCACACCCTGCACTGCTCACGGCTCCCTCCGAACTGCGCGAGGAGTTGGCCCGCATCGTCCTGGACGAATTCCGCCGGGTGCTCGCCATCGACGTCGACTGCCTCAGCCAGCCCGGATTCGAACGGATCCAGCGCGAGTCGCGCCAGCATCTGCGCGATCCGTGGCTCATCAACGACTCCGAACGCCCCGAGCTCGTGGGAACGGCGTTCGGCCGCTCCGGCACTGCCGGAGCTCAACGCTCCGACCTGAACCTCTCGGGACGCAGCGCGCTCGGCCGGTACCTGCGACGACCGCAGGTGCTCGGACCGACGCTCAAGGCCGACGACGCCCAAGCGGTGATCGTCAGTCTGCTCGACGTCCTCGGCAGGGTCGGAACGTTGACCGAAGTCGTCACCGACACTGCCGGCAACGCCGGATACCGGCTCAAGGCCTCCTCCCTCCACTGGATGCTTGGAGACGGCACCCACGGTGCTGACGACCCGCTCCGCCGGCAGTTCGACAGCGAAACGCTGGCGCGGGTGAACCCGTTCTTTCGAGATCTGTACCGCGACGGCGGGCTCGGACTCGCCGGGCTCTACGCCAGAGAGCACACCGCCCAGGTGCCCCCCGGGCTGCGCGAAGAGCGCGAGGGCGAGTTCCGCGATGCCACCCTCCCCCTGCTCTTCTGCTCCCCCACCATGGAGCTCGGCGTCGACATCGCCAGTCTGAGCGCGGTGTCGATGCGCAACGTCCCCCCAACGCCGGCCAACTACGCGCAGCGGTCAGGCCGGGCCGGCCGTCAGGGCCAACCGGCCATGGTGACCACCTACTGCTCCAGCGGGAACGCCCACGACAACTTCTGGTTCCGCCGCAGCCAGGACATGGTGTCGGGGTCGGTCGCCCCGCCCCGTCTCGACCTGGGCAACGAGGAGCTGGTGCGCTCCCATGTGCATGCCATCTGGCTGGCGGAGACCGGCCAGTCGATGCGCTCCTCCCTCACCGAGGTGTTGGACATGGCAGGGGACCAGCCGTCCCTGGCCTTCCTGCCCGATGTCTGGCGAGCGCTGACCGAGCCGGTGGTCGCCCGTCGGGCCACCACTCGGGCCCAGCGGGTGCTCGACGAGCTCCGTTCGGCGTGGACCGCCTCGGACGACCCGGTGGCATGGTGGCACGACGGCTGGGTGCACGACACCGTGGCCCGGGCGGCCGACAACCTCGACCGGGCGATCGACCGGTGGCGGGACCTCTACCGGATCACCCGGGTCGAGTACCTCGAGCAGGGGAAGCTGGCGGTGGCCCCCGGAGCCCCCCGTAAGGCGCAGGAAGTGGCCGCTGTGCGGGAGCGGGAGGCCCGGGACCGCCTCCGACTGCTGGCCAACGAGAACAGCGACACCGCGCAGTCCGACTTCTACTCCTACCGATACCTGGCCTCCGAGGGTTTCCTGCCCGGCTACTCGTTCCCCCGCCTGCCGTTGGCCGCCTACATCCCGGGCTCACGTGGTTCCCAACGGGACCACGATGGCGGCTACCTCCAACGGCCCCGGTTCGTGGCCATCCGCGAGTTCGGTCCGGGCGCGCTCATCTACCACGAGGGCTCCCGCTACGAGGTGGTGCGGGTACAGCTGCCACGGGCCACGGGGGTGACCGCCGGGGTGGACACCGAGGATGCCCGGAGGTGCGAGGCCTGCGGCTACCACCATCCCATCTCGGTCGGCGTCGACACCTGCGAGCACTGCGGGACAACGCTCGGGGCCAAGACATACAACCTCCTGCGCCTTCAGACGGTCCACACCCGTCGCCGCGAGCGGATCTCCAGCGACGAGGAGGAGCGCCGACGGTCCGGATTCGAGATCGAGACGTCGTTCCGGTTCGCCACCCATGGAGACCGCGCCGGTCGCATCGATGCCACGGCTGTCGTCAACGGCGACCTGGTGACCGAGCTGGTCTACGGGGACGCGGCCACGGTCCGGCTGGCGAACGTCGGGAGACGCCGGCGCAAGAACAACGGCGTCCGGGGCTACTGGCTCGACCCCGTCGAGGGACGGTGGCTGTCGGACAAGCAGGCGACGGACGCCACCGTCGACACCGAGGACCTGGAGCCGCTCGACGACGCCCGGACGAAGAAGCAGGTCATCCCCTACGTGGAGGACACCCGCAACGTCCTGCTGGTCCGGGATACCCAGCGCCTGGACGCGGTGACTGCCACCAGCCTGCGCTATGCGCTGGAGCGCGGCATCGAGGCCACCTTCCAACTCGAGGACTCCGAGCTGGACTCGACCGCACTGCCGGATCCGGACGGGCACGGCCGGATGCTCTTCACCGAATCGGCCGAAGGGGGTGCAGGAGTGCTCCGGCGGCTCGTGAGTGACCCCACCGCTCTCGCCCAGGTGGCCACCACTGCCCTCGTGCTGCTCCATTTCGACCCGGTGACGGGAGCCGACCTCGGTCACGCCGAGGGGACCACCGAACGGTGCGAGCTGGGCTGCTATGACTGCCTTTTGTCGTTCGCCAACCAGTCCGAGCACGCGCTCATCAACCGCCATCAGGCACGAGAGGTGCTGGAGCGTTTGGCTGCATCGACGACCGAGGCCGGTGGAGGAGGCCGGAGTCGGGGCGCCATTATCGACGCGTTGCTGGCGGCGTGCGACTCCGGGCTGGAGCGCAGGTTCGTCACCTGGCTCGACGAGCACGGTCTCCGCCTGCCCGACCGGGCCCAGGTCGATGTGCAGGCGGCCGAGTCCCGACCCGACTTCGTCTACGACCTGCCATCGGGTCCGGTCGCCGTCTTCATCGACGGTCCGGTCCACGATGGCTCCAGCGCCACAACCCGGGATGCCCAGGCGTCCGAACGCCTGGTGAACGGGGGCTGGGACGTGATCCGGGTGGCCCACGACGCCGACTGGGCGGCCCTGGTCGCCATGCGACCGACCGTGTTCGGCACCCTCGCCGGACCGCCAACGTGATCGCGTTCGCTCCGGGCTCCCTGGTCACTGCCCGGGGGCGCGAGTGGGTGGTGCTGCCCGACAGCGACGAGGAGCTTCTGGTACTGCGCCCGCTCGGCGGGGGTGAGGACGAGACGGCGGGTGTGCTGCCGGCACTGGAGGAGGTCACATCGGCCCGATTCCCCCCGCCGGGACCTTCGGACCTCGGTGACGCAACCGGCGGCCTTCTCCTACGCACCGCGCTGCAGGTCGGGTTCCGCTCCTCGGCCGGACCGTTCCGCTCCCTGGCCAACCTGGCGGTCGAACCCCGGGCCTACCAGTACGTGCCACTGCTGCTGGCTTTGCGCCAGAACCCGGTGCGGATCCTCATCTCCGACGACGTCGGCATCGGCAAGACCATCGAGGCCGGCCTGATCGCCACCGAATTGATCGCCCAGGGCGATGCCCGGAGGATCGCCGTGCTCTGCAGTCCGGCGCTGGCCGAGCAGTGGCAACGCGAGCTCCGTGAGAAGTTCTCCATCGACGCCGAGGTCGTCCTGCCCTCCACGGTCGGGCGGCTCAGCCGAGGCCTGATGCTCGACGAGTCGCTCTTCGACCGTCACCCCTACACGGTCATCTCGACCGACTTCATCAAGTCCCCCCAGCGCAGCCAAGACTTCGTCAATCACTGCCCGGATCTGGTGATCGTGGACGAAGCCCACACCTGCATCGCCGACGGCGGCGGCGGCGGTACCGTCGGGCGGACCCAGCGCTACGACCTGATGCGGCGGATCGCCGCCAAGGCCGATCGCCACCTGGTGCTGGTGACCGCCACGCCCCACTCCGGCAAGGCGCAGGGATTCCAGAACTTGGTCGGCCTGCTCGATCCGGAGCTGGCCTCGGTCGACCTCGACGCGGTCGACGGTCGGGCCCGGCTGGCCCGACACTTCGTGCAGCGCCGACGGGGGGACGTGCGGAAGTACCTGACCGAGGACACCGACTTCCCTTCCGATCGCCTGACCCGGGAGGCGCCCTACCGCCTGTCGGCCGAGTACACCTCACTGTTCGAGCGTGTCCTCGCCTACGCCCGTGGGCAGGTGGGAGAGGAGAAGGGCGTGGTCGGTGAACGGCTCGTCCGTCAACGGGTCCGCTGGTGGTCCGTGCTGGCGTTACTGCGAGCCCTTGCCTCGTCGCCGGTGGCCGCCGCCGCCACCCTGCGCACCCGGGCATCGTCGGCAGGGGCCACCAGCGTGGGTGAGGCCGACGAGCTCGGGCGGGCCGCGGTGCTCGACACGGCCGACACCGACGTCCTCGAAGGGATAGACGCCCTCCCCGGAGCCGACCCCGACCCGGTGGGGGACGGCGGGGATGCGAGCGATGACGATCGGGGTCCGAACGGAACGATTGCAGGGAGCCCGGATGGAACAGTGATCCCACCGGGACGTGAAGCGGCCCGGGAACGCCGGTTTCTGCTGGACCTGGCTCGAGCCGCCGATGCCCTGAGCGGCCCGGAGCTCGACCGCAAGCTGGCCACTCTCACCACCGAGGTCAAAGCCCTGTTGGCCGACGGGTACGACCCCATCGTCTTCTGTCGATTCATCCCGACGGCCGGCTACGTCGCCACTCACCTGCAGCAGGCTCTGCGAAAGACGGCAACGGTAGCGGCGGTGACCGGTGAGCTTCCTCCCGCCCTCCGAGAGGAGCGCATCGCGGAGCTGGCGGCAACGCCCGGTCGCCATGTGCTGGTGGCCACCGACTGCCTGTCCGAAGGCGTCAATCTCCAGAGCGCTTTCCAGGCCGTCGTCCACTACGACTTGGCCTGGAACCCCACCCGCCACGAGCAGCGCGAGGGACGGGTCGACCGCTTCGGGCAGCAGCGCGACGTGGTTCGAGCCGTCACCATCTACGGGCAGGACAACGGCATCGACCAGATCGTCCTCGACGTGCTCATCCGGAAGTTCAACACCATCCGGGACGCCACCGGCGTGTCCGTCCCCGTCCCCGACGAGACGGACGGCGTCTTCGAGGCGCTGCTCGAGCGGCTCATCCGCCGCCACGGTAACGCCGATCAGCTCAGCTTCGAACTGGCCGACGATCCGCAGCGGACACAGCTGCACCGGGAGTGGGAGTCGGCGGCCGAGCGAGAGCGGACGTCGCGTACCAAGTACGCACAAGACGGCATCCATCCCGAGGAGGCGATGGACGCGGCCGAGGCCGCTCGGGGTGCTCTCGGCACGCGTTCCGACATCGAACGCTTCACGCTCGAGGTGCTCCGTGCCCTCGGCGCATCGGTCACCTCGGTCGACGTCGCCACCTGGCAGGTCGACACCAGTGCGATGCCCGCCGGACTGCGAGACGCCCTGCCAACTGGCCTGGACGAACCGCTGGTGCTCCACCGTGACCTGCCCACGCCCAAGGGTCACGCCGTCCTGGCCCGCACCGATCCCACCGTCGAGGCCGTAGCCCGCTACGTCCTCGACGCCGCCCTCGACCCGGTGATCGGGGCCCGGGTGGCCACCCGGGCCGGGGTGACCCGCACCAGCGCCGTGTCGACGCGGACCACCCTGCTCCTGATCCGCTTCCGGTTCCACGTCGATCTGCCCGGCTCTTCGGGGATGCGCCAGCAGATCTGCGAGGAAGCGCGGTTCGCGGCGTTCTCCGGCTCCCCGGAACACCCCGTGTGGCTCGCGGGGGAGGCCGTCGACACCCTCTTGGAACTCCATCCGGATCGGAACGTCGATCCGGCCCACGCGACAAGCCTGATCAGCGAGCTGGCCGCCGCGGCGCCCGGCTGGGAGTCGGATCTCGGGGCCAGGGCCGACGAGTTGGCCGCGGAGCTCCTCGACGCCCACCGCCGGGTCCGCACCGGCGCCGGAGCACCCCGCCGGGGCTTGTCCATCCAAGCCCAGAAGCCGGTCGACCTACTCGGCGCCTACGTCTTTCTGCCGGTGGCTGTCGGATGAGCGACCTGGCCGCTTCCGTCTTCGACACCCGCAGCCTCACCGGGCTGCGCAGCGTCGGCGGGGTGCTCCCGGCCGATCTGATCGCTGCCGTCGTGGCGGGTGTCGATCTGCCCGGCCTCGGGGCCGACGACTATCACCTCGAGCTCGGGGTCACCGCGAAGGAGGCGGCCAACCGCGCGTGGGCTGTCCTCGGTGGGGCATGGGCTGCGTACCGCGACGCACTCGCCGCCCGCCCGGCCAACGATCCGGCGACCGGGCTCACCCGGGAGCGGTGGCTGTCGGTGGTGCTGCGGGAGCTGGGGTTCGGTCGGGTGCCGGTGACACCGCCGGGCGGGCTGGTTGCAGACGGCCGGTCGTGGCCGGTCAGCCACCTGGCCGGCGACCACCTGCCGGTCCACCTCCTCGGGTGGGGCGTGGACCTGGACAAACGCACGCCGGGAATGGCGGGCGCGGCCGAACGGGCACCGCACGGCATGGTCCAAGAGCTCCTCAACCGGTCGGACGACTACGTGTACGCACTGCTGGCCAACGGGTCGACCTTGCGGATACTCCGAGACTCCTCCAGTCTCACGGGGCCCTCGTATGTCGAGTTCGACCTGGCCGCCATCTTCGACGGGGACCTGTTCTCCGACTTCGTCGCCCTCTACCTGCTGTGCCACCAGAGCCGCTTCGAGGCGACCGACCCCGAGCTCGGACCGGTCTCGTGCTGGCTGGAGCGGTGGCGGAGCCACGCCGTCGAGGCCGGCGCCCGGGCGCTCGGCGCCCTGCGCATCGGGGTCCACGACGCCATCGAGACGATCGGTACCGGCCTGGTGGCCCACCCGGCCAATGCCGGGCTGCGTGAGGCGCTGGACAGCGGGCACCTGGGGGTGGCCGACCTCCAGCGGGGTCTGTTGCGCCTCGTGTACCGGATCCTGTTCTGCTTCGTGGCCGAGGACCGCGACCTCCTGCTCGACGCGGACGCGGACGCCTTGGCCAAGGACCGGTACCGGCAGTGGTTCTCCACGGCCCGCCTGCGCCGCGTCGCCATCCGGCGGGCCGGCGACGGGCACGCCGACCTGTGGCAGGCGTTGCACCTGGTGATCGGCAGCCTTGGCCGGGAGGATGGCTGCCCCGAGCTGGGGTTGGTCGGTCTGGGTGGCATCTTCGAGCCGGAGCTCACCGACCTCGGCCCGGAGGTCGCTCTCGACAACCGGTCGCTGCTCGCCGCGATTCGTCATCTGTGCATCACCCGGCCGGTCGCCGGCGGTCCCCGCCGGGTGGTCGACTACCGCCACCTGGGCGCCGAGGAGCTGGGTGGGATCTACGAGAGCCTCCTCGAGTTCGTTCCCCGCTACGACCCGGCCTCGAGGCTCTTCGCTCTGGAGTCGTCGGCCGGCAACGACCGCAAGAAGACCGGCGCGTACTACACGCCCACCTCGCTGACCGAGACCCTGCTCGATACCGCCCTGGACCCGTTGCTCGATCGGGCGGAGCGCCAGCCCGACCCCGAGGCGGCCCTCCTGGCGCTCACCGTCTGCGACCCGGCGTGCGGGTCCGGGC
>JAJZJY010000158.1 GCA_021809885.1 Actinomycetes bacterium | reverse complement strand
GCCGGATCGGTGGATCCGGGCTTACTGTACGACGTCTCCGTGACCGTCGCCTTCCTCGGCGGCGCCGATTTCGACTGCCCGCCCCCACTCGGGACCACCGATTGGACCCGCTACTTCAAGGTGACCACCGTGGAGGAGGTTGAGCGACTGGAGCTGCTCGAGTGGCTCGAGGAGGTGAAGGACGTCGAGCCAGGATCCGTCGCTACCGAGGTGGCCGCCCCGCGTCGGACGTCGCCACGGGCAGCGCCCAGGTTGTCGATGGCTTGTTCGACAAGGACCTCGGTGTCGTCGTCGGTGGTGAGCGGTCGGTACTGATTGCGACGGGGCCCGCAGCCGGGCCGCCTCCCCGTTCGCTTGGTTGAGCGACATCGAGTGGCGCGACCCCTACGGGCCGCCCCGGGCGATCCCCACCGAGGCACTCCTCGACAGCTACGGCCGGGGCCTTTCCCTCCCCCAACCGGCAGCGGCTCCTGGCCAGCTTCCTCGACGACTGCAAGCAGCAGGTGGGCAGGGAGGACCGCCGCGCCGACCTGGTCGGCGAGCTGGGCCTGCTGGCCGAGCGCCTCGTCGTCGCTGTGGCACGACTGTGGCACGCCCGCCGTGACCGACAGGTGCGGCAGCTCAAAGTTGACTACACTGTAGTCATGCCACATCCGGTCTCGATCCGCTTCCGCGACGTTCGGGTGGCCGAGCAGCTCAAGGTCGAGGCGGCCGCCCGTAACGCCTCGACGTCGTCGCTGGCGGAGGAACTGATCGACGAGGGACTGCGGATCCGTCGTCACCCACTGGTCTGTTTCCGCGACGGCCCCGCCGGCCGACGTGCCCACCTGATGGGCGGCCCCGATGTGTGGGAGGTCATCGACGGCCTCGTAGGCGGAGACGTCCCACCCGACCAGCGGATCAGCCGGGCAGTCGAAACCTTCGGGCTCCCCCGCCACCTCGTCGAGGCCGCGCTCGCCTACTACGCCGAGTTCACCGACGAGATCAACGCACAGATAAGGGCGAACCGCGACGCCGCCGAACAGGCAGAGATCCAGTGGCGGCGCCAGCACGATCTCCTGGCGAGGTGAAGCTCCTCCTCGACACCCACCACTCCCGCCTGGCCGCCGAGCAACTACGAGCCGACGGCCACGACGTGACCGCCGCCGCCGCCGACCCGGCACTCGCGTCCGTGCCCGACGAGGAGCTCCTGCGGGCGGCCAGCCGGACCGGCCGAGCCGTTGTCACCGAGAACGCTCGCGACTTCGATCGCATCATCCGAGCGTGGGCGGTCACCGGCGAGCACCATGCCGGCGTCGTATTCACCTCCCCTCGCCGCTACCACCGGGGCAGCAGCACCTACCCGGCCAACCTGGTCAGCGCACTCGAGGCCCTGATCGCACACCCCCCCGGCGAGGACCCCGACTGGGCGTACTGGCTTCCGTAGTCCGGGGATGCTTCAAGATCACGGCCTGGGCAACGGCGCGCGGCGCCCAGGATGTGCTGTTCTGCGCTCGACTTTGGCAGCCGGCCAGCGGCATTAAGGCGTCGCGCTTCGAGTCTGAGCGCCCGATCTGTGCTCCATCAGCACTTGTGGCCCCTGGGCGGCAGGTCCCTGAAGAGCAAGATCAAGTGCATCGGATCCGTTGGGGACGGGTCGAACTCGCCTGGTGCCGCTCGATCTCTTCGCTCGCACGTGCATAGGCGGTCCTGCCCGCCGGGTCGGCGAGGATCCGATCCCGAAGCGCAGCTGCGGATGCAGCGACGTCCGCGCGGGTGAGCGCCTGTTGGACACATGGCCGCCCGCTAGTCTACGTTTAGTCTACACTGGAGCCGATGGGTGCTGAAGAGACCACCACCGTGCGGGTCCGCCGACCTGACTCCGAACGGCTGCAGTCGATGGCGAAATCCCGGCAGACCACGGTCGTGGAGGTTGTCCACTCGGCCATCGAGGCCCTCGAACGCCAGGAGTTCCTCCGTGGCCTGGACGAGGACTATCGCCGACTTCGCGAGGATCCCCAGAGGTGGGAGGCGCACCAGGCCGAGCGCCAGGAGTGGGATCCCCTCGGGTGATCTGGCGGGGTGAGATCTACCAGGTGGACCTCGGCCGGCCGGTCGGCCACGAACCGGCCTTCCTCCGCCCGGCGATCGTGGTCTCGAGCGACATCGTCAACAACGGCCCTGGCGAGCTCGTCGTGGTCGTGCCCGTCACCTCCACCGACTACGGGTTGCGCAGCCATGTCGAGATCGGAGCAGGCGTCAGCGGCCTGGAGCGGACCTCGTATGCGAGATGCGACCACGTCCGGGTTGTCTCCACCGCGCGTATCCGCCAGAGGCGTGGCCACGTCCGGCCCGAAGAGCTGCGCACGATCGAGCGGGCGCTGCGCTACATCCTCGACCTGTGACGCATCAGATCAGACCGCTGGACCTGGACCTCCGTCCCGCACCTAGACCTAGAGCCCCGCTCCAGATGTGATGCCGTTCTGCGTGCCGGCCGATGCGTTCCGAAGGCTTGGGACTGCCCGTTGATCTGAGCGACGCCTTCTGCCGTCTCCTCGACGGAGTGGTGGCCCGTCGCCCGGAATCGAAGCCATGACGACCTTCACACCGGCAGGGCCCGCCGCCGACGCGGTCGACAGGTCGCAGGGTTCGTCGGTGACGCCGGCGAGCTGCTCGAAGCACTGATCCGAGCCCGAGTCGTCGCTGCCTGATCCCGTCGTCCGGCGCTACTCCGCCCTCGCCACTTCTTCTCGGACGCTCTGTGTGGTGTCAGCGGCCGGCATGCCCGCTCCGAACGCCGACCTCGGGCGTCGTCGAGGGGGCGGGCGGACACCGGCGTTGTCGTCGTTCTGTGCTCGCCGGCCTGCACTGCTGTTCGTCTGGAGGTGTAACGCTCGGCTGTGTGCGGACAGTAAGGGGTGTGGGCTGGTTCCCGGACGAGGCGGCTGCGTGGGCTGCGGCGGTCGATGGTGACGCCGAGGGGTTTGCGGTCGTCTTCGACCGCTACCTGGATCGGGTCTACCGTCACGCGCTGCGCCTCTCGGGCAGCCGCCATGACGCGGAGGACCTGACGGCTGGGGCTTTCCTGGAGTTGTGGCGCCGGCGACGACAGGTGCGGATGGTAGACGGCAGTGTCCTGCCGTGGCTGCTGGTCACGGTGACCAACCTGGCCCGCAACCGCGCTAGGGGCCTACGCCGCTACCGGAGATTGCTGGCCTCGCTCCCTCGCACCGAGTCGATCCACCCCGGCGCTGACGACATCCTCGACCAGCAGATCGCAGCAGGGTCCGCCAAGCGCCTGCAGCAGGCGCTGGGGCAGCTCAGCGCTTCGCAGGCGGCGCTGGTCAGCCTGGTCTCCTTCGAGGGCTACACCCCCGCCCAGGCGGCCGGGGTGCTCGGCATCACCCCGGCAGCGGCCCGCACCCGCCTGCACCGCGCCCGGCGCCGCATCGAACTCGCCCTGGCCGGCGAGCCCACCCCACCCGACGGACTCCTGCCGAGCCTGGAGGACCACCCGACGTGACCAACCCCGGCATCGACCCCACCTTCGCCTCCGCGCTGCGCGACCGGCTGCTCACCGCCGTGGCCGAACCACCTCGACCGCATCGCCGCCTGTCGCGGCGTCTGGGCGCCACCGCCAGTATCGGCGTGGTCCTCGCCGGGACCGGAGCCGCTTTCGCCGCCGGGGTGTTCAACCCGCCCGGACGGACTTCCGAGACCCCCCAAGGCACGGCGGTGGCCGCTGCGCATGCCGGCACCGTCACCATCAATCTGGGCCGCCCCCCCAAGTCCGCCAACGGCGTGTCGCTCACCCTCACCTGCCTCACCCCCGGCACCTTCGCCTTCCCCGGCGGCACGCTCACCTGTACCACCCTAGAGATGCACCTGCCGGCCACGGACCGCCAAGCCTCGACCACCGTCGCCATCCCCGCGAACCATCGCGTCACCGTCCACACCAGCCAGGCCGGCGTCTGGAGCCTTCGGGCCAGCTACGTGCAGCAGACCACCACCGCCTGGGGCGTCAACGCCCACGGCCAAACCTACGGTGTCATCAACAGCCACGGCACCCCCGACCTCGTCGCTGTCGACAACGGCCGGGTCGCCGGCTACGTCAAGGCCAGCGACATGGCCTGCGCCTCAGGCGGCGACGTAGCCAACCCCGCCCAAGCTGTCGCCTGGGACAAGGCCTCCGCCAGCCGGGACATCTCCATCCCCCTCTACCGGAGCAACGGCACCACCATCATTGGGACCTTCACCATCGGCAGCGCACACGGCCCCGGCGCTCGCACCGTCCGACTGTCCGCCACCCACCTGGCATGCGCCCAGCCGTAACCAGCCATCGGCCGTTGCCTGCCGTTCGGTACCCCCGCGGCACCACTGTCTGAAGCCCCAAGCGAGTGCGCTGCGCACAAGTCGGTGGTGGGCGGGCCGACGACATGCCACCACCAGATCCAACCCTGGCCGCTTGGCCGCCACCAGCGGCACACCGCTCGTCGGATCGACCGCCCCGCCCGGACCGAAAACGGCGTCGTACTCCTGCCCGCTCAGGTACATGAGATGAGAGCGAGCGACGGGAATCGAACCCGCGTGCTCAGCTTGGGAAGCGCGGTGAAGCGTCCGGCAACGGACAGCGGCGATCCATACCGGCTGGTCAGGGGCCGCCGCCGACCGTCTGTGGTCCAGTGCGAACGTCCCCGTCCGCGCGATCTACGCGCGATGAGAGACGATTTGGCCGTGAGGCGCCGACTGGACCGCCCGTTCCCTGTCGCCGCCCGTCGGAGAGCGGGGTCCGCCAGACCGTCGTACGGCTCGCTTACGGCCTCAGGGTCTGTCACGGGGCCGGGCCACCAGGCATCACTGCCAAGGACCCGATCACGCGCCGGGCGACACTGGCCGTGGCCTGCGGCCTTGCGCAAAGTGGCCGCTCAGACGGCAGATCGGACCTACCGTTGGGCGTCCGGTAGGCCGTCGCCTACCTCGTCGAGTTGGCCCTTAGTACATGTTTCATGAAGTATAGACTCGTATGATGACAGCCGGCTCGATCGGGGTCCGTGATCGCTCGAAGCGGATCTTTGGAAACCGCTACATGCTGGAGGTCTGCGCTGCGCTGAGCGAGGTCACGGAGCGCACGAACCTGAGCCTTCTAATCGGGGACTCGGGACTGTCACCCTCGGTATACGTCGGCCCACTTCACCGGCTCGAAGGCGTTGGCCTGATGCGGACAGACGCTCACGCAGACGACGACCGACGCGAGCGTTGGTACCGGCCCGCTCCGTCTGGCTTGTGGATGGCGGCCCGAGAGCTTGCTTCCAAGTGACCGGCTTCCAGCAGGGACACTCGGCGGTCGTGCGGCTTGCGACGGTTCGATACATGCGTGAGGGCGCAGGGTTCGAGGTGGTATCGGCCTCGATCGAGGGCCAACCCGTACTTCTGGCGTTTGAGCCTGACCCGCACGAGCATCGTCGTCGTTTGGACCACGGCGTCGGGGCGGTGCGGTCCCGACGACTGTTGCACGCCCTGTGGTCGCTCCCCCACCAGGTGTCGTGGCCGGCTGCCGGTTTCGATCACCTCAACGCCGAGACACTCGAATCGGACGGTGCCGGATTCGTGGAGGTCAATCGGGACACCTTCGTCCGCACCTACCAGCCACCAGGCAGGGTCCACGCCGTGGGCCTACACAGCAGCAGGCTGGTCGACGCCGTCCGCCGGGTCGGGATGTTCCCACCGATCTTCGCTCGGTACGCGATCCCTGCTCGACCCTGTCGAACGGATGAGGACGCCGTCGCCTCCGCCGCCGCATTGGGGATCGGGGCGGCCGTCGCACTCCCCGGCGAATTGCTCGTGCGCTCCAGGCCCGGCAGCCCCGAAATGGGCGCGCCAGGCGTCTATCGCTGGTGGATCGCCGAGGTCGCCTACCAGAGGTGGCGTCAGGCCAGCGCCCACTGATTGAGCTGCCGTTTGGGTTCGGTAATCATCGACAGTTTACCCATCGGGCCGTAGTGGTCGAGCGCTTCGAGGCAAAGCTGCCTGAAGCGATAGGCCCGCTCATGAGTCGGTGCATCGAGAATGTCGTCTGCGAGCTGCTTCGGCGTGAACCGGTTGTGAATGACAGCCTCGGCGTCGTGGCGGGGGTCGAAGAACCGATCGAGACCCTGCCCTCGACAGCATTCCAGGTGGCAGCGGAGGTTCACCCGGTCTGTCGTCCATCCAGCGATGGTGGCGGCCGTAAACCAATCCATGAGAGGGCGGACGAAGAGACGAGGTGAACGATCGTCAGTCTTACCGCGGCCCGAGACGCCTGGAGGGACGAAGTGCCGGTAGGAGCCGATGAGCCCTATGGCGGCGTGGCGGGCACCATGAGCGAGTGCACCGATTCCCCCGTGATCCGTGCGCAGGATGGAACGGTCATTGACGTTGCGGGTCAGGGCGATCAGACCGTGAACGGCGTTGCTCTGACCGAGCGGGTCGGCCTGATGGGCGGGCACTAGCGCAGCGGGGCGGCCAAGAGCCGTCAGGGCGTCGGCGAGGTCCATCGGTCGTTTCGTCAACCAGCGATGGTCGATGGCGAAGACCGCGGTAACCTCCGGGCGACCGTCGCATCGGGCGGCCTCAACTTCGATTGCCCGTGCAAGGTTTGCGTCGTCAGGACCCCAGGCCACCCAAGTGCCAGCCGTAAGGAGGCGGTCGGCCCCCGCGCTGGCCTGGTCGTCGAACCAGCGTTCCGGTTCAATTTCCTGAGTCCGGCCGTCCTATCCGGCGCGATCGAAGACGACCGGCGTGTCCCACCCGTTGCGGCGAAGCTCCCGGACGACCGTCGGCCCGTTTGATCCCTTCACGGTGACGGCGTCAGCGACCGACTCGACGACGCCCAGCGTCGCCGTGTCGCGAGACGGCACGTAGAGCGAGAAGGTGTCGGCCAGGGTGGCAGGAGGCGGTTTGAGACGGGTGGCGGTCATGGCAGGGTCCTCAGCCGAAGTGGACGAAGGGACGAACCTTGGGGATGGTGCGGCGGTAGTCCTTCCACTCGAGTCGCCCCTTGTTTTGGAGTCGACCAATTAGGAAGCTGACGTGGACGTTGTGGGCTCTGGCGATCTTCGCCAGGATCCGCGGGGTCAGCTCGCCCGGCGGGACTGCCGGAGCAACAGCGAAGATCCAGCGGGCGGCGGCGGCGTTTGCAGCTCGCTCGCGCTCGGAGCCGCCGTTGGGGTCGAGGTCTTCGTCGATAGTCACCGAGTCAGCGTCCACGTGGCCCAAGGTCAGGTGGGCGATCTCGTGGAGGAGGGTGTAAACGAACCCGTCCATTCGGTCGCCCCTAGTGGACAACCCGATAATGGGCGTTCCGGTCGCCCGGCTGACGATCCCGTCCATCTTGCTGTTCCGCAACGCCAGCTCGATCACCAAAGCCACCCCGCAGTCAGCCAGCCAGGCCCCTAGGTTGCGGAGGTCGTGCGGTCCCTCAATACGGTGGACAAGTTCCCCCGCGAGCAGAGATAGCGCGTCTGGGTCATACGACTGGGAGACCCGACCTGCGCCGAGTTGCTCGACGCGAGCGATCCAGGCTGCTTGTTCCGGGGTGAACCGATCATCGCTGTTGGTGCGCCGCGCCGCGACGGCGAGCTGTGGCGTCTGGGTGACGTCGTCGATGCGCAGTAGATCGCAGATGGCCTCTTCCAGCTCGTCGAGGTCGCTCGTTGTCGGAAGCCACCCTCGCCTTTGTAACTCGCGGACCGGGACTAGGGATCGGAGCACGGCCCGGCGTTCGACCGGCCGAATTGTCGGAGTGTCGCCGGACCGGACCTGCTGGAGCCGGAAGGTGGCTTGCAAGTTCATCCAGAGTTCCGCGCTGGTCCCTAATGCCGCGCCGATGGCGATCGCCGTCTCGGGAGTGATGTCCTTCTTGCCGTTCAGTATCTCGGATACCACCTGTACCGGGCGGCCGATGATCTCCGCGAACTCGCCCTGTGCCCAGCCCCGCTCCGCTAGCTCGTCGCGCAGGTACTCCCCGGGAGGGAACGCTTCTGCTGGGGCCATCGTGTCGGTCATGTTGGAGGTCCCTCCTCTCTTAGTGGTAGTCGACTACTGCGATGACGACCGCTACCCGTCCGTCGCCACCTGTTCGCAACCGGAAGATCAGCCGGTACTGGTCGTTCAACCTGATCGAATTTTGGCCTCGGCGATCACCCGCCAATTTCTCGAAGTGCAACGATCTCATCGCTCGGAGGTCTCGCTCGTCGTGAGCGCTGGCGAGGAGGCCTGTCTTCTTCCGGTACTGCTTCATGAGGTTTGTG
>JAJZJY010000157.1 GCA_021809885.1 Actinomycetes bacterium | reverse complement strand
CCGCCGAGACGCCGCCACCGGCAGGACCATCCTGTTCGCCACGCACTACCTGGAGGAGGCGGACGCCTACGCCGACCGGGTCGTCATGATCCGCAAGGGCGAGGTCGTCGCCGACGGGACCGCCGCCGAGATCAAGGCCCTCGCCTCCGGCCGCACCGTGCGGGCGACGTTGCCCGGTGACGACGACGGCGCCCTGCGGGCCCTGCCAGGGACCCTCGAGGTGGAGCGACGGGGCGACTCGGTGATCGTGCGGACCACCGACAGCGACACCGTGGCGCGCTACCTCCTCACCCGGACCGACGCCCGGGACCTGGAGGTCGCCGCCGTCGGCTTGGAGGAGGCGTTCCTCACGCTCACCGCCGACGAGGTCCTCGGACCGTGACGACGACCGTGGACCGCCCCGTCCCGCCGCTCGGCGGCTTCAGCCCGAAGCTCGTGGCTCTCGAGTCGCGCCGCGTGCTGCGCAACCGCCGCACCCTCATCTTCACCGTCGTCGTGCCGACGGTCTTCTTCCTCATCTTCGGGCTCAACGGGGCGTACGCCAACTTCCGCTACGGGTCGGGCAACGTGTCGGCCGAGGTGCTGATCTCGATGGCCTTGTACGGCGCCGTGCTGGCAACCACCAGCGGAGGTGCCACGGTGTCGCTCGAGCGCGCCGCCGGCTGGACGCGCACCCTGCGCGTCACGCCGCTCACCTCGGCGGCCTACGTGGCGGTGAAGATGGTCACGTCGCTCGTCCTCGGCGCGCTGGCCGTCGCTGTGGTGTACGTCGTCGGCGCCTTCACCGGCGAGCCGAGGATGCCGCTGTGGGTGTGGCTCGTCGCGGCGATCGCCACCTGGCTCGGCTCCCTGGTCTTCAGCGCCTTCGGGCTGTTCATCGGCTACCTGCTGCCATCGGAGAACGTGATGCAGCTCATCGGCTTCGCCCTGATGCTGTTCAGCTTCGGCGGGGGGTTGTTCGTACCGCTCTCCCAGTTCTCCCCGGCGCTGCGGACGATGGCCGAGCTCACCCCCCTCTGGGGCCTCAGCCAGCTGGTCCACTACCCCCTCGGCGGTGGAGCGTTCCGCGTCACCTGGGTGGCCAACGTCGCTGTGTGGCTGGCGGTGTTCAGCCTCGGCGCCGCATGGCGTTTCGCCCGCGCCACCGAACGCACGTAGGATTGCCGCAGCAACTCTCGGGAGCTCGGACATGGCCGGGCTGAGAGGACGCCGACCGTGGCGTCGACCGACCGAACCTGTCCGGATAATGCCGGCGAAGGGAGCCCCATGTCCCGGTCCCGCCCACTCCCCGCCCTCCTCCTCGTGGTGGCGCTGCTCGCTGGGGCGTGCGGCGGCGGCGGCGTGCCCACCGCCGGCCGCCTGCAGCCGTTCCGCATCGCCCTCGACTACACGGCCAACGTCGACTACCTCGGGATATACGTCGCCAAGACCCTCGGCTACTTCGAGGACGAGGGCATCAGGCCGGTCATCCTCCCCTACTCGGGGGCGCCGGCCGAGACCCTGCTGAGCGCCGGCAAGACCGACCTCGGCCTCACCTACCCGCCCAACATCCCGGCCTACCGGGCGTCGGGCCTCGACTACGAGGCCGTCGCAGGGCTCACCCAGGTCAACACGATCAACATCGCCGTGCTCGCCTCCTCGCCGTACCACTCGGTCGCCCAGCTGTCGGGGAAGCTCTACGGCGGCTTCGGCGTTACCTCGGACAAGCCAATCCTCCTCGACGTGTTCCGCAAGGCAGGTGTGCAGAACCCCGTGTACCGGGAGGTCAACCTCGGCGTCGACGCCTACGTCGCCCTCGCCCACCACCGGGTGGCCTACAGCATCACCTACGGCGGGATCGACGACGTGACCGCCGAGCTCAACGGCGTGCACCTCCGGCAATGGCCGATCAAGGAGTTCCTCGGCGCAGCATTCTCCTTCCCCGACGACGCGTTCGTCGCCATGCACGCCGCGATCAAGGCGCACCCGGGCCTGTTCCGCCGGGCCCTCGCCGCCCTCGCCCGGGGCTACGAGTACGCAGCCCACCACCCCGCCGCTGCCGAGTCGATCCTGCTCCGCGACAACCCCACCGCCCTGGCCGGGGCGAAGCGGGTGATCGACGCCACCGGTGCCCACATCGCGCCGCAGCTGCTCACCAGGTCCGGCACGTGGGGCCGGATGGACAACGCCGACTTCGCCGGCCTCACCCGCATCCTCGTGCACGGCGGCCTCATCCCGGCGGCCAAGGCGCCGCCGGCTTCGTCGGATTTCACCAACGCCCTCCTGCCATGAGACGCATCCTGCCGCCGGCGATCGTGCTCGCCGCAGCGGTCGCCCTGTGGGAGGTGGCGACGGCGGCGCTGCACGTCTCCCCCGAGATACTCCCCGGGCCGGTCCTCGTGGTCACCGCCACCGCCGGCCAGATCGGGCCGCTGCTGCCCAACGTCGCCACCACGTCGGAGGAGGCGCTCCTCGGCCTCGCCCTCGCCCTCGCCGTCGCCATCCCGATGGCAGTCGCCATCGACTGGTCGACGACGGTGCGTGCCAGCGTCTACCCGCTGATCGTCGCCTCCCAGACCCTCCCGATCATCGTGCTGGCACCGCTGGTGGTGATCTGGTTCGGCTTCGGGCTCGGGCCCAAGATCGTGCTCGTCGCACTGTTCAGCTTCTTCCCGATCGCCGTCGGCGCCGTGCAGGGGCTGGCGTCGGCGGACGTCCTGATCATCGACCTGCTCCGCACCATGCGCGCCAGCCGCTGGCAGCTGCTCACCCACGTGCAGCTGCCGTCCGCCCTGCCGCAGATCTTCACCGGCCTGAAGATCTCCGTCACCTACGCGTTCACCTCGGCCATCGTGGCCGAGTGGGTGGGCGCGTCCCGGGGGCTCGGGGTGTTCATGACCGCCGCCGCCAACGACGCTCCCCGGCAGACCGATCTCGTCTTTGGGGCGACCGCCGTCACCGCCGTGCTCACCATCGCCCTGTTCGGCATTGTCGCCGCCCTGCAACGCGTGGCCATGCCCTGGCGACCGAGGAGCCGGGCGTGACGGGCACGGGGTCGGCCGTCGAGCTGCGAGGACTTTCCAAGAGCTTCGGCCAGTTGCGCGCCGTCGACCGCATCGACCTCGACGCCGCACCCGGCGAGCTCGTCGCTCTCATCGGCCCGAGCGGCTGCGGCAAGTCCACCCTCTTCGACATCGTCGCCGGCCTCGAGCAGCCCGATGGCGGCGAGGTCCGCATCGACGGAACGGTCGTCGCCGACCGCCTCGGCGCCAGCGCCTACATGCCCCAGCGCGACGCCCTGCTGCCGTGGCGCCGGGTCGAGGACAACGTCGGCCTGCCCCTCGAGCTGCGCGGCCGGCGCCGGGCCGACGCCCGCCGCGTCGCCCGCCCGCTGCTCGATCGCTTCGGGCTGGGCGACTTCGCCGGCGCCTGGCCCTGGCAGCTCTCCGGCGGCATGCGCCACCGTGTCGCCTTCCTGCGCACCGTCGTCGCCCGCCCGACCCTCGTGCTGCTCGACGAGCCGTTCGGCGATCTGGACGGGCTCACTCGCCGGGACCTGCAGGAGTGGCTCGGCACCCTCCTCACAGACCTCGGCCCTACCGTGCTGCTCGTAACGCACGACATCGCCGAAGCCGTGTTCCTGGCGGACCGAGTCATCGTCCTCACCCCCCGCCCCGCCCGTGTCGCCGCCGAGCTGACCGTCACCCTGGCGCGCCCGCGCCGGACCGACGATCGGGAGTCGCCGGCCGCGGTGTGCGCCGAACGCGACCTGCGCGAAGCGCTCCAATCCGCTTCTTGGACCGTGCCGCGCCGGTGATCACGCATCTCGGCGCCGCGATGGGGTAAGAACCGACACGGCCGGCGAGCACCGGCAGGAGGTCGGTTGTGCCGAGCCGGGTGGAGCGTACGTTCGAGGGCAGGGCGGAGGCCGTCGGCCAGGCGCGCGCCTTCGTGGGAGCCGCGCTCGCCGCCTGGGACCTCGACGACCTCGCCGAGGTGGCGGTGCTGCTGACCAGCGAGCTCACCGCCAACGTCGTCCGCCACGCCCGCTCCAGCTTCCATGTGGCCGTGATCCGTGATCCGGCGGCGCTCACCATCGAGGTGCGCGACGGGTCGGCCGCCCGGCCGAGGCGGCTGGCGCCGTCGCTTCGCGACGAGCACGGCCGAGGTTTGCAACTCGTCCAGGTCCTCGCCGACCGCTGGGGCTCCCGGCCCGTCTCGGGCGGCAAGGTGGTGTGGTTCCGCCTCAGGCTCCCGAAGGGCGCGGTCGTCGGCGCCCGGCCGATGTACTGACTGCTTGTTCAGTCAGCAGGGCTGTCGGGCCCGTCGGCAGCGGTGGTGGCGTCCGCACGGCACCGGCGCAGCCAGGCGATGACGGCCTCGATGCCGTCGTCGGTCCCGACGTCGTGGGCGTCCAGCCACGACCGCACCTGCGGTGGCGTGACCAAGCCCTCGACCAGCGAGAACAGCAACATGACGAGGGCCTGGCGCCGGCGGACGGGAAGGTCCCCGATCGTCACGGCCAGCCGCTCCTCGAAGTCGTCCCATCCCTTGGCGCGCAGCAGCCTCCATCGCTCGCCGTCGGCGAACTCGGTGGCGAGCTCGAAGAACTCGTCGGCGGGGTCGGGCACGGACGGAGGAGCGGGCATCGACCGAGGAGTATGGCGCATCCGGGCACCCTTGTAGCCTGGACGCCCTCATGGATGAGGCCCCCTCCACCCTGACCGCCGGGCTCAACCCGGTGCAAGCCCGGGCGGTCACCCATCCCGACGGTCCCCTCCTGGTCGTCGCCGGCGCCGGCTCGGGCAAGACCCGGGTGCTCACCCACCGCATCGCCTGGCTCATCGACCAGGGCGTGTCGCCGTTCCAGATCCTCGCCATCACCTTCACCAACAAGGCGGCCGACGAGATGCGCCGGCGCGTCGTCGAGCTCGTCGGGCGGGTAGCGGAGCGCATGTGGATCTCCACGTTCCACGCCGCCTGCCTGCGCATCCTGCGCCGCGACGCAGTGAGGCTCGGCTACCGCCCGAGGTTCAGCATCTACGACCAGGCCGACGCCGTGCGCCTCACCGGCTACGTCGTGCGCGACCTCGGGCTCGACGCCAAGAAGTTCCCGGCCCGGGCGGTGCACGCCGCGATCAGCGCGGCCAAGAACGACCTCGTGGACTTCGAAACCTATGCGGCGCGCTCCGCCGGCCCCTACGAGCGCCGCATCGCCGAGGTCTACCGGGAGTACCAGGCGCGGCTGCTCGCTGCGAGCGCCATGGACTTCGACGACCTGCTGACGGTGACCGTGTCGCTGTTGGAGTCCTTCCCCGAGCTGCTCGCCCACTACCAGGCGCGCTTCGAGCATGTGCTCGTCGACGAGTACCAGGACACCAACGCCGCCCAGAACCGCATCGTGTTGCTCCTCGCCGGCGCCCACCGCAACGTGACCGTCGTCGGGGACTCCGACCAGTGCCTGCCCGAGGGGTCCCTCGTCGCCACAGCGACGGGCATGCGACCGGTGGAGTCCGTGCGGGTCGGCGACATCCTCTTGGGCACGTCCGGCGAGCTGGCGCCTGTCGAGCAGCGCGTCACCCACGTCGAGGAAGGCCGCTACAGCGGCCGGCTGTACCGGGTGAGCGCCGGCGGGAGGGACTTGGTGGCCACCCCGCACCACATCACCCTCACCCGGCTCGACTGGGATCCGGCGCAGTGGTTGGTCCTGCTCGCATGCCGGCCGGACCTGGGTTACCGCGTCGGGTTCTGCCGGGCCTCCCGGGCGGGCCGCTGCGCTTGTGAGGAGGGCGCCGGCAAGGCGTGGGTCCTCCGGGCGTGCGGGTCACGGGAGGAGGCGGCGTGGTGGCAGGCCCACCTGGCGGTCAGCTTCGGCCTGCCGACGGTCCGCTTCGGGGGACCCGGGCACGAGCCCGGTTCCGACGACGAGGCCGGGAGCCGCCTCTACGCATCCGAGGACACCGTGCTGCGCGCCAAGGACCTGATGGAGGCCCACGACCTGCACCCTGACTTCCCGCACTTCGCGGGGCGCAGCGGGGGGCGCCAGGTCCTCGAGCTCACGATGTTCTCGGGCCGCCGGGGAGCGGTTCCCAGCCACCGGGTGCAGTGCTCGCCGATCGAGGCGCCAGCGGCGGGGCGACTGGCGGCGCAGGGATTGCGCGCCCGACCCGGGAGCGCGGCGGGTGCGGATCGCCTCCAGACCTCCACAGCGTCATACCGCGAGGCGCTCCGGCTCGCCCGGGTGGCGGCGCTCACAGCGGGGTTGGACGTCACCCGACGCGCCCGGATCGGCGACCGGGTCTACGACTTCCAGCCCGTCAGCCACCTGCGGCCCGGGATGCGTGTGCTGGTCCAGGCGGGGAGCGCCACGGTGGGCGGCGCCACGGTGGGCGGCGCCACGGTGGAGGTGCCCGTCGAGTCGGTCACCACCGAGCAGTACTCGGGGCGCGTCTTCGACTTCGAGGTCGAGCCCGGCCACACCTACCTCGCATCCGGTTGGCTCGTGCACAACTCGATCTACCGCTTCCGCGGTGCGGACATCCGCAACATCCTCCAGTTCGAAAGGGCGTTCCCCGACGCCACGGTGATCGCGTTGGAGCAGAACTACCGCTCGACGCAGACGATCCTCGACGCCGCCAACGCCGTCATCGTCAACAACCTGCAGCGCAAGCCCAAGAACCTGTGGACCGACCGGCTCGGCGGCGAGACCATCGTCCGTTACCACGCCGAGGACGAGCGCGACGAGGCAGCGTGGTTGGCGGCCGAGGCTGCCCGCCTCCACGACCACGGCTACCAGTGGGGAGACGTCGCCGTGTTCTACAGGACCAACGCCCAGAGCCGGGCGGTGGAGGAGGAGCTGGTCGGGCGGGGGCTGCCGTACAAGGTGGTCGGGGGCACCCGGTTCTACGACAGGCGAGAGGTCAAGGATCTCCTCGCCTACCTCCGGGCGGTGGCCAACCCCGCTGACGAGGTGTCGCTCAAGCGTGTCGTCAACGTCCCCAAGCGGGGCGTCGGCGACACGAGCATCGCCCGGGTGGACCACTTCGCCCGAGCCGGGGGCCTGGCCTTCGCTGACGCCCTCGCCGAGGCGGCGTCCGCCGGCGTCACCGGCCGGGCCCTGACAGGCATCGACTGGCTGCTCGGGCTGCTTGCGGAGCTCAGGGCGTCGGTGCGCCGGGCGCCGGGGCCTGAGGGGGCGGCGCTGGCGGGGGGCGGCCCCACCGGCGACGACGGGCTGGTAGGTCCAGCGGAGCTGATCGAGGAGGTGCTGCAGCGCACCGGTTACCTCGCCGAGCTCCGAGCCGAGGACACCGTCGAGGCCCACGGCCGGATCGAGAACCTGGAGGAGCTCGTCGGTGCCGCCCGTGAGGCCCCCGACCTCGACGCCTTCCTCGAAGAGGTGAGCCTGGTGGCCGATTCCGACGAGGTCGACGCCGACAGCTCCCAGGTCCTGCTCATGACCCTGCACACCGCCAAAGGTCTCGAGTTCCCGGTGGTCTTCCTGATCGGGATGGAGGATGGCGTCTTCCCGCACCTCCGCTCCCTCGGCGAGCCCGACGAGTTGGAGGAGGAGCGCCGGCTGGCCTACGTAGGGATCACCCGGGCGAAGGAGCGGCTCTACTTCTCGCACGCCTGGTGCCGCAACCTGTGGGGCCAAACCCAGTACAACCTGCCGTCGCGGTTCTTGCAGGAGATCCCCGAGGGCCTGATCCGCCCGGCCGGCGGCGGGCACCGCCCGGCGCGCTCGGGCAGCTCACGGGCGTCCTTCGCCCCGTCGCGCGAGGAGATCGTGGACGACGCCGTGCGCCGCGGGAGGCAGGCGACGCCGGTGAGGGGAACAGGTGCCGAGGCGCTCGGCCTGCGTGCCGGCGATTCGGTCGTCCACGGCAAGTGGGGTGAGGGTGTCGTCATCGACGTGCGGGGAGAGGGGGACAAGGCCGAGGCGACGGTGCGCTTCCCGGGCCTCGGCGACAAGCACCTGCTGCTGCACCTTGCACCCCTCGCCAGGGCGGCTGGCTGACCGCCGGCCGGCTTGCGGCCGGCGGGCTTGCGGCCGGCGGGCGGCGGCCACTTCGCCCAGTCGCGCCAACTGTGAGTGGAAACTACACAGGGTGTGCACTTATCACTCACAGTTTGGCGGCGGGCGCCGGCGCCGGGTGCCCGGGGCCCTCGGGGGTGCACCCGGGCTGGCGCCGGTCGGAGGGCCGCTGCGTATCATCGGGTCCGATGCACCGCCACTATCGGGTCGTGATGGCCAAGCCCGGCTTGGATGGCCACGACCGGGGCGCG
>JAJZJY010000156.1 GCA_021809885.1 Actinomycetes bacterium | reverse complement strand
CGCCTCCGGCACCTGGTCGGGGTGAACGGCTTCTTCTCGGCGCTCGTGGCCGAGTCCCGGAGAAGGGAGGACTGCGACCTGTCGCTGTGGTGGTCCGAGCGCCACTGCGCCAGCCAGTTCGACCGGATCGCCAACCCCGACGGGCTCGGTCGGTGGGAGGAGGCCGGCTGCCAGGTGATCGTCTGCCTGGAGTACGACCGCTCGACCGAGACCCTGGAGCGCCTGGAGAAGAAGCTGAAGAGCTACGAGGACCTCCAGGTCGCCGCCGAGCACGCTTACTGGGTCTGCTTCTGCTTCGGCCACCCCCGCCGGGAAGCCGGCGCACGGCGTGTCCTGGCACAAGCCACCGTCCCGGTGGCGACGGCCGCCCTGGGGCCGACACAGCGGCCGCACGAGGCCATCTGGTCGCCGCTCGGCTACGACGGCGTGCGCCTGCGGCTCGCCGAACTGGTCACGGTGCCGATCCCGCCCGAGTCCGAAGAACGCGTCGCCGATGCCCAGGCGTATCGGCAGCGGGCGGCCGAGCAGTGGAAGCGGGCGTAGGTGAGCGGCCGCGCGGGACCGTCCGGGTTGGCCAGCCCCCTCAGGCCAACGAGGAGACCGACGGTCGGCGAGTCCCGGGCGCACGACACGGCACCGTCCGACCTCGGGGATGCTCCCCGGGTCCTCCCGGACCGGGATATCGGGGCAGGCGGAGTGCAGTCGTAAGTACCTCGTCGGGCTCGTGATCGCGTGCCGCATACCACACGCTTTCGGGAATCTTTACCGGGCAGGTCTTACGGGACGCTCCCGGGCCGCCACTCCCGCTGATCTGGGGCGTTCCCGCAGGAGGTTCCCGTTGTGAGACGGTCGGGCTTGCCGACTCCCGAGGGATGTCGGTCCTCCTGCGGGGTGTCGTCGACCTCCTCGACGCTCACGTTGCGCGGGGCCCCGAGGACTGGGACCGTTCCCCGGCGGAGGGCTTGGAGGCTCACCGCAGTCGTTCTGGATCTCGACTGGCGGCGACGATGGTCGCTAGGGCAACGGCAACCGAGCGCTCGGCACCTTCGTTCAATGGCAGATCGAACACTGGCACACTGCCTGCCGTCGCGTGGTGACGAGGGTTTTGGCCCGGGCAATGATGACGTTCCCGGTTGCGTGGCCGAGTTTCTGAACCCTTCACGCCGTCCTCAGCGTCGGACCACGAGTTTGGTAGCGGGATCGAGCCAGGCACTTGGCGCATCGTCCCAATCGACAATGGTGGTCGGGACGTCTAGCGGGTTGAACCGACCCTCTTCGACGAGCTCGACCAGGTCAGGAAGGTAGCGACGTGCGTCGACCCGGGACGTGTGGAAGGTGGCGCCGTGGGTGTACATATGGAGCAGTGGCATCGGCGTCGTCGGACCAAAGTAGATGGCCACGCTGGTGCAGATCCCATAGGGTTCCGTCGAACGGAGCACAGCAGCTAGCCCATCAGGTTCGGCCGTGACGTCGACGGTGACCTCCGCGTGGTCGAACTGCATAGGCCAAGGCCCCTGCTGGTGGTGGCCGTCGGCTCCAAGCTTCTGAGCGATGTCAACCCGTTCCGGGTCGCGGTCGATGTAGCGCACAGAGCCTGCACCGAGAGTGACAGCAAGAGCCGTCGCGTAGAGGGCGATCGACCCGGGCGTTGCAGCCACGATGAGCACGTCAGCACCTGGGTGAGCTGCCAGCGGAGGTCCGACGCTGCGATACGCGTCGACTGCGTTGTCGGAGAGCATTCCCAAGCCGACGTCGGGAAGCGAGCGCGGAGCTGGGATCAACAGGTGATCAGCCTCGGGAACGAAGAGCAGGTCGGTCAGAGAGCCACCGTGGCCGCCGCCTGAGTGACCGAAGCCGAACATCGCACCCAACGGGGCGACGTATCGCTCGCAGGCCGCATAATTCCCGCGCCTGCAACGGTCGCAGTGCCCGCATGACACCTGAAAGGGAACCAACACCTTGTCACCGGGCCGGATGTTGATGACCTGGTCACCCACGGCTATGACTTCGGCGACGGTTTCGTGACCGACGGGGAACGGTCCGGGGAAGAGACCCACCTTGGCCATCGGAAGGTCGAGATCACAACGGGCGACTGCCGTCGGCCGCACGAGGGCACCTGCGGGATCTGTCAGCTCCGGTTCGGACCGGTCGATCCATTCCACCCGTCCGGCCTCAACGAACGTCAACTCCTTCACCGCCGAGCGCGTCCCTGGCTGATGTTCCTTGGCATTACTGCTGGTTGGCCTTGTCGGTGGTCATGCAACTTGTCCCTTCGCGGCGGTGTCGGTGGACGCCCAAGTCCATCGATGTTCTTCTGGAGCACTGTCGGTAGGCTTACGGCAAGACCGAGGACGTGGTGATCGCCACCGCGTGGGCCAAGGTGCGATGCACGTCTTCGGCGACTGCGAAGTCCGTATGGAGACGGGACGTCACCTTCCTGTCATCCGGGCAAGCCGACCCTGGCGATGAGGGCATCGAGGTCGATGCCTCGCGGCAGGGTACCGAATGCCAGCCCCCGGTCCCCTGCCAGGCGCGTGGTGCAGAAGGCGTCGGCTACTGGCTGTGGCGCGTACCGGACCAGAAGGGACCCCTGGAGTACCAAGGCGAGCCTCTCGGTGATGCGGCGCGCGACGAGCTCGAACTGGTCGGTATCGTGCAGATCCTTCTGAAGGGTGCTCCAAGCGTCGGCCACACGGGGATCGGCTGCTGCTGCCGGCTCTATCTCGGCGGCATAGGCCTCGAGGCTCTCGGGTCGGCGTGCGAGCACCCGCAGGATGTCAAGCGCGTTGACGTTGCCCGACCCCTCCCACAGGCCGTTCAGGGGAGCTTCACGATAGAGACGTGGCATACCGGAGTCTTCGACATAGCCGTTGCCTCCGAGGCATTCCAGAGCCTCGGCGACCAGAGAAGGCTGGCGCTTGCACACCCAGTACTTGCCGAGGGGTATGGCAAGCCGATTGAATGCCTGCTCGTCCTGATCTCCTATCTCACCACGGTCGACTGCCCCCGCTAAGCGCATCAGCAGGGTGGTGGCCGCCTCGCTCTCCAGTGCCATATCTGCAAGGACGTTGCGCATGAGGGGCTTGTCCACCAGCAGCCCCCCGAATGCCGAGCGGTGCCGTGCGTGGTGGACGGCCTGCAGCACGGCAGCGTGGATCCCAGCGGCCGATCCGGCCACGTTGTCCATTCGCGTCATGGCCACCATCTCGATGATCACGCGCACGCCACGACCTTCTTCGCCGACAAGCCATGCGACCGTGTCGTCGAACTCGAGCTCCCCGCTGGCGTTGCTCCGGTTTCCGAGCTTGTCCTTCAGGCGCTGGAAGCGGAACGTGTTGCGCGACCCGTCCGGCAGCACGCGGGGTGCCAAGAAGCACGACAGCCCGCCCGGCGCCTGCGCGAGCACCAGGAATACGTCGTTCATCGGCGCGCTCGTAAACCACTTGTGGCCCCGCAGCCGCCAGGTCCCGTTACCGGCGGGCGTGGCGGTGGTGGAGTTGGAGCGCACATCGGATCCGCCCTGCTTCTCGGTCATCCCCATCCCTGCCAGGAGACCCCTCTTGGCCAAGGGGGGGCGTAGCCCAGGGTCATAGGTGCGACTTGCCAACAGGGATACGTACTGGTCGGCCAGCTCCGGCTCCGCCCGCAGCGCGGGGACGGCTGCATAGGTCATCGACATCGGGCAGGTGTGTCCGGTCTCCACATGGCTCCATACGAAGAAGCTCGCGGCACGTGCTGCGTGGGCGCCTGGTTCCTTCCGTGTCCAGGGAGGGGCTCCCAGGCCGGCGGCGACCGCCACGTCCATCAAGGCATGCCACGAGGGGTGGAAGGTGACCTCGTCGATGCGGTTTCCGAAGCGGTCGTGGGTGTGGAGCACCGGTGGGTTGGCGTTGGCCTCGTCGCCCCAGCGCTGCGCCTCTTCGGTTCCGGCCCGGCGTCCCAGCTCGTGGAGCTCCTCTAGGTGCCATTTGGCACCTCCCCGCAGGAGGCCTTCGACGAGCGCCGACGTATCGGCGACGTCGTGATCCACCAGCGGTGGGACCTGGTTGGTGACCTCGTGGGTGCGGAACGGATGCGAAGCGATCATGGTCTCCTCCTGTGATCGTGTATTGGGGCCGACTCGGTCACGCCGGCGCAGCGCAGCGCTATGGCGATGGCCTGCCCAATGACGAGCTCGGCGGCCGGTCCGCTCACAGGGGCTGACAGCGGGCCGACGAGCACCTCGGCGACCGCTCCGGTCAAGGCCCCCGCGCTGATCTCAGGGACCTGGCTGTCCAGCATCTCGCCACGCGCCATGCCCTCGGCGATGACGGCGGCGAACACGTCCCGATAGCGCCGACGAAGAGCCAGCCGTGCGTCGGCGATCCCAGGTTCGACGGGTTCCACCAGCAACGAGTACGCGAGCTGGCGTCCACGCACGGCTCGCCAGGCGAAGGTGGCCACCCCATGGCCAAGCCTGCTCACCACATCGGGGGACGAGCTGTCGGCAAGGGCGCCAGCGAGTACGTCAACCTCCTTGCCCGCCGCCCTGTTGAACACCTCTCTCGCCAGGCTCGCCTTGCTCGGGAAGTGCTTGTAGAGCGCCCCGGCGCTGATGCCGGCCGCCGCTGCCGCTGCCGTCACCGTGAGCCCTGCCCAACCTTCACGCGCCACGATCGCGGTGGCTTGCGCCACCAGGCACTCGCGCAGCTCGGCGCGCCGTTCCAACACAGCGACAGGCGGGCGGTAGACCACACAACAAGTGAACCACGATTCGCGCCTTCACACAAACGAGCGCCCCAAACCGCCCCAGGCGCCCCGGCGCCGGTCGCGGACCGATCGCCGCAAGAGGATCCCCTTTCGGGCGCCGTCGCCCTGCCCGCCGACGACCGTCGTGGGACCCTTTCTCGGCTCCGGGTATCGCCGCTCAAGACCCCAAAGGCTGCGCCCGGGTCCGGATGACACCCGCACCGCGTCGCGGGTTCAGGCGAGCCACCGCAGCGAAGAGCTGCTCGAACGCGACCGCGTAGTTCGGCTCGTCGTCGCCGACGGCGCTGCGGGCCTCGTCTTGGGCCCGAGCCAGGTCCTCCAGCCTGGCCGCCAACTCCATGAGCTCGGCATGGTTCCGTGCCGCTTTCTCCTGCACGGCTGGGACAGGACGCCCGGCAGCCTTCGCCATGAGCCTCGCCTCGTAGGCGCGCTGGCGGCACGACGCCCGGCAGTAGCGAGCCGGGGGCCCAGGTCGACTCCCCCGCGGCGGGAGGGGGCGGCCGCACCACTCGCAGGTGAGGCCCAAAGAGTCCGTCACGTGACGTATTCTGCCCTCTCCCGGAACTACCCCGGAAGTCCCCCGCTCGGCGGGTCGTCGCTGGTCGCCACGTCCGTCGGCGAGCCGGCAGCGGCAGAGGGAAAGGAGTTCAGAAAATCTTGCCGGAGGCCTTGACTTCGCGGCGCGATCGAGTCATCGATATCGACCCCCTTGCGACGCTTGCCTGGTTGTGGGCCGCCCATGGCTACCCACCGCCCAACCCGCCATCACCCAGACGACCACGCTGGCGTCTCGTCGCGCCACCGACCATGCCGACATAGCCAGCTGGACCTGGGGCCGGCCGGCTATGTCGGCCTCGACGGCGCCCACGAGGAGGCCGCTCTCGCCGCCCTCGCCGACATGCTCGCCCCCTACACCGACCAACGCGACAGGGAGGCCGCTTGACCGGCCGGCCGACCCGGAGGTCTCTTCGCCCAACGCTCGTCCCAGCTACCAGAAGGAGCCAGATCGTGAGAGTCGCCACCTACACCCGGATCTCGACCGACGAGGACCACCAGCCCTACTCCTTGGAAGCCCAGGCCGAGCGGTTGGCTGCGTACGTGAAGAGCCAACCCGACTGGGAGCTCACCCGGCGCTTCAGCGACCAGGCCTCGGGCGCCACCACCGAGCGTCCGGAGTTGAAGCGGGCTCTGGCCGAGGCCCGGGCCGGGCGCTTCGACCTCCTCCTCGTCTACCGGGTCGACCGGTTCTCCCGCTCGGTGCGAGGCCTCGCCCAGTTGCTCGAGGACCTCGACGCCGCCGGCGTCGCCTTCCGCTCGGCCACCGGGCCGTTCGACACGACGTCGGCGGCGGGGCGGATGATGGTCCAGATGCTCGGCGTCTTCGCCGAGTTCGAACGGGCCACCATCGTCGACCGGGTCATCGCCGGCATGGAGCGCAAGGCCGCCCGGGGCGGCTGGTGCGGCGGGTCGCGTCCTTTCGGCTACGACGTGGACCCGGCTACCGGCTATCTCACGCCCAAGGCCGACGAGGCGCCGCTCGTGCCGGTCATCTTCGACCGCTACGCCCATGGCCGAGAAGGCGCCCGGGCGCTGGCGGTGTGGCTGAACGAGGGCGGGCACCGGACCAAGGCCGGGCGGCCCTGGAGCCACACCGCCGTCCTCACCGTGCTGCGCAACCCGGTCTACGTCGGCAAGGTGTTCTTCCGAGACGCCCTCCACGACGGCCCACACGAGCACCTGGTCGACGGGCCGCTCTTCGAGCGGGTCCAGGCGCTACTCTCCGAGCGGGGCGAGGACTACTCCAAGCGCGCCTCGGCGACCTCGCCGTTCCTCCTGGCCGGCCTCGTCGTGTGCGCCCGCTGCGGCAAGCACTTCGTCGGGACCTCGGCCGTCGGCAACCGCTACCGGTACCGCTACTACACCTGCTTCACCCGCCAGCGCTACGGCACCAAGTACTGCGCCGCCGACCGCCTTCCCGCAGAGGAACTGGACGCGGCCGTTCTCGACGCCCTCCTTCGCACCTACGAGCGCACCGACCTCTTCGACAAGGCCGTCGCCGCGGCCAAGCGCCGGGCACGTTCGGAGCGCGCCAACCACGAGCAGGAGCTGGCCGTCGTCGACGCCGGGATCGAAAAGGCCGAAGACGCCATCGAGCGCTACCTCACGGCGTTCGAGGCCGGCACGCTCTCCGAGTCCCAGTGCGCCAAGCGCCTCGAAGGGCTCGCCGCCAAGGTGCGCGACCTCCGTGCCCGACGTGAAGAGCTGGTCGCCGCCCTCGAGCACGCGTCGGCAAGCGCCCCCGACCCCGGCGAGATCGCCGCCATGCACCGCCACATCGCACACGCCCTCACCACCGGCGCCGTGCCGGCCCGCAAGGCGCTCCTCCAAGCCCTCGTCCACGAGATCCGCGTCGAGAGCCGCGACCGCGTCGTACCATGGTTCCGCGTGCCAGGCGGCGCGAACCCGAAGGTTCGCGCCCTGGCGCGATCGGCGCTCCCAACTACGGTCGACCGCGCGGGTGTGGCGACAACGATCAACATCGAGCGGCAACCGGCACCCCGTTGCTGGTCACCTGCACGATCATCGGCCCCGAGGTGCTGAGGACTCCGAGCGCCGTTGATCAGTGCAGCTGCATGGCCCATTAGGGCATGCCCTGTGCAGCGCTCGAAGGCCGCCCACCTCTACGCGCGAAACCGCAGCGTGTCGGCTCGCTCGTGCCATGGCGCGCCGCCTTCTTGCCGTATGCAGAAGTTGAGTAGGACCCTACAAATAGTCCCCATAAACGACAAGCCGCCGACCCAAACATGCTGGTCAGCGGCCTGTGCGTATGCAAAGAGGCGCGAAAAGCGCCGGTACTTGGTGGCGGGGGAGAGCCGTGAACGTCCGCTCGGTGAGTTACGAGGACAACACCAGCACGATCGATCTACCGGTCGCCAGCACCCAAACGAACTACGGTGTTCGGCGGGGGAAGTTGGAGTGGCAGGCCGTCTACCTGGGAAAACGGTTTCGCCTTATGACACCTCAAGACCACCAGGGGGCCGTTTGCGAAACTACCCCAATTCGTTTGCGAAACTCAAACAGCAAATTGTCTCGGCCATATACCAACTGATTGTAGGTAATTATCACCCTGAAATCAGCAATCTGTGGTCGCGGATAGAGCACCCTAGCAAAAGTTCCACCCCAAGGGCAGGGCTCTGCCTTGGGGTGGAACAACGTGAAGTGGAGAATGTCTTAGGTGTCTCTGTTCCTTCTCCTAGAGGTACGAGTCTTGGTTGAGATCTGGGTGGTCGGCTCTTTGGTTAGAAACGTTACCAGTGCGCGGAGATTGGCTGACATCAGTAATAGAGTCGCAAAGAGGAACTGAGCAGCGTAACCGCGACACCTCCTTCTCCCAGGTACATCGAGTGCCTCATAGTTGGGGTCCTTAACGAACCCGTTGAACCCTTCCATCATGCTCCTAAGTGGTCGATACAGCTTTCTCCACTTGGGACTCTCGAATTCAAGCTCTTGGCCGTACTTCGCACCTGCCTCGGTTGTAAAGGTAACAGAGGAG
>JAJZJY010000155.1 GCA_021809885.1 Actinomycetes bacterium | reverse complement strand
GTATGCGCGCGGTCGGGGCGGCTGCGCGCGGGTTGGACCGGGGATTGCCCTCCACCGTGGGGCAACACGAGCAAGCCAGAAGGATAGGGAGGTGGCGGGGTGGCCGGGGGCCGGCGGAATGGCCGGGGCCGGGGGCGGTCCGGTAGCGGTGGAGGGGCGGGTCAGCGAGGGTAGCACCGCCGGGGTGAGCACGGGTGGACGAACGCCCCAACGCGCGATAGCCTGATCAGCCGGTCCCAGCGCCGGTTTCGCGCGGCTGGGACACGAGCGTCTCAGCGCGCCTCGGGGCCGTCGCCCCGCCAACCGCCGTCACTCCACCAATACCCGCCGTTGCCCGGCAGGAGCCCGTCGTGAAAGTCCGCCCCAGCGTCAAGCCCATCTGCGAGCACTGCAAGGTGATCCGCCGGCATCGCCGCGTCATGGTCATCTGCACCAACCCGCGCCACAAGCAGCGCCAGGGCTAGGGAAGGAACCCCCGTGGCACGAATCGCCGGCGTCGACATCCCCCGCGAGAAGCGGCTGGAGATCTCGCTCACCTACATCTACGGGATCGGTCGCACGGCCGCGTCCCACGTCTGCGACGGGACCGGCATCGACCCGTCCACCCGCGTCCGCGACCTCACCGACGAGGAAGTCGTGCGGTTGCGCAACTGGATCGACGCCAACCTGAAGGTGGAGGGTGACCTCCGCCGGGACGTGTCGCAGGACATCAAGCGGAAGATGGAGATCGGCTCCTACCAGGGTGTGCGTCACCGCCGCGGGCTGCCGGTACGGGGTCAGCGCACCCACACGAACGCCCGCACACGCAAGGGCCCCAAGAAGACCGTCGCCGGCAAGAAGAAGGTTCGCAAGCACTGATGGCCGGCAAGCACTGATGGCCGGCAAGCACCGATGAGCCACAACCACCGATGAGCAGACTGACGAGGAACCACTGAGTTGGCCAAGCCGAAGCCGGGCGGGCGACGCCCCCGCCGCCGCGAGCGCAAGAACGTCACCTACGGCGTGGCGCACATCAAGAGCTCGTTCAACAACACGATCGTGTCGATCAGCGACCCGGACGGCAACGTCCTGGCTTGGGCGTCGGCGGGCAACGTCGGGTTCAAGGGATCCCGCAAGTCGACGCCGTTCGCCGCCCAGCTCGCCGCCGAGGCCTGCGCCCGGCGCGCCATGGAGCACGGCGTCCGCAAGGTGGATGTCCTCGTGAAGGGTCCCGGGTCTGGGCGGGAGACGGCGATCCGCTCCCTCATGGCCGCCGGCATCGACGTCGCCGGCATCAAGGATGTCACCCCCATCCCACACAACGGTTGCCGTCCCAAGAAGCGGCGGAGGGTCTGAGCATGGCGCGCTACACCGGGCCGGTGTGCCGGCTGTGCCGACGCGAGAAGATGAAACTGTTCTTGAAGGGTGCCAAGTGCGACTCGATGAAGTGCCCGATCGAGCGCCGGCCGTACCCGCCGGGCGAGCACGGCCGTGACCGGATGCGCCAGGGCTCGGAGTACCTGACCCAGCTGCGGGAGAAGCAGAAGGCCAGGCGGATCTACGGCGTGTTCGAGAAGCAGTTCCGCAACCTGTACGAGGAGGCGAACCGCCAGCAGGGCATCACCGGCGAGAGCCTGCTCAGGATGCTGGAGCTGCGCCTCGACAACGTGGCCTTCAGGGCGGGGTGGGGATCGTCGCGGGCACAGGCCCGCCAGTTCGTGCGCCACGGTCATGTCCTGGTCAACGGCAGGCGGGTGACGATCCCGTCCTACCGGGTGCGCAAGGGCGACGTCGTATCCCTGAAGCCGAAGGCCCGCCAGATGATCATCGTCCGCCACAACCTCGACACCCTGGACCGCCAGGTCCCGGCGTGGCTCGAAACCGGCGCCGACGGCAATGAGGTGACCGTCCGGGAGCTCCCGCTGCGGGACCACATCGACGTCCCGGTGCGCGAGTCGCTGATCGTCGAGCTCTACTCGAAGTAAGGAACCCCAAGGCATGCTCATCATCCAGCGACCGGCCGTCGAGGCCCTCGGCGAGCAGGAGGGTGACCGCCAGCGCTTCGCCATCGGCCCGCTCGAGCCCGGCTTCGGGCACACGATCGGCGTGGCCCTGCGCCGCACCCTGCTGTCGTCGATCCCCGGCGCCGCCGTCACCCAGGTCCGCTTCGACGAGGCCCTCCACGAGTTCACGACCCTGCCGGGCGTGAAGGAGGACGTGACCGACATCATCCTCAACCTGAAGGACCTCGTCCTGCGGGTGGAGAGCGACGAACCGGTCACCCTGCGCCTCGACGTGCGGGGCCCGGCGACGGTGACCGCCGGCGACATCCAGACGACCGCGGACGTCGAGGTGCTCAACACCGACCTCCTGCTCGCCACGGTCAACGCCAAGGGTCGCCTCGCCGCTGACATCACCGTGGAGCGCGGCCGCGGTTACGTCTCCGCCGACCGCAACAAGAAGTCGTCGACGATCGGCGTGATCCCCGTCGACTCGGTGTACTCGCCGGTCCGCCTCGTCGCCTTCACGGTGGAGCCGACCCGGGTGGAGCAGTCCACCAACTACGACCGCCTCGTGCTCGACATCACGACCGACGGGTCGATCACGTCCCGCGAGGCGCTGGCCTCCGCCGGCGACACCCTCCGCTCGCTCATGTCCCTCGTCGCCGAGATGAGCGACGCCCCCCAGGGCCTCGAGCTCGGCGACGTCGGTGCCGCCGCCGGAGGGTCGCCCGACCTGGACCTGCCGATCGAGGATCTCGACCTGTCCGAGCGACCCCGCAACTGCCTCAAACGGGCACAGGTGAACACGATCGGCGAGCTGGTCCAGAAGAACGAGGACGACCTGCTGGCCATCACCAACTTCGGGCAGAAGAGCCTCGACGAGGTGCTCCAGAAGCTGGACGAGCGGGGCCTGTCCCTGCGCGGGAAGGAGTCGTAGGCCCGTGTCCGCCCTACCCGGCCGTCCGAGGAAGGGGCCCCGCTTCGGCGGGGACGCTGCACACCAAAAGGCGATGTTCGGCAACCTCGTCGCTTCCCTGATCGCCGCCGAGGCGATCGTGACCACCGAGGCCAAGGCCAAGGCGCTGCGCCCGGTGGTGGAGAAGTGCATCACCAAGGCGAAGAAGGCGTACGCCCATCCGGAGACGGCCGTGCACCAGCAGCGCCAGGTCGTCGCCTTCATCCGGGACAAGGACATGGCCCACAAGCTGTTCGAGGAGATCGGGCCGCGCTTCTCCGACCGGCCGGGCGGCTACACGCGGATCCTGAAGCTGGGGCCCCGCCACGGCGACAACGCGCCCATGGCGCGCATCGAGCTCGTCGCAGACTGACGGCGGGCCGGCCGGGGTGCCGTGACCCTCTTCAGCCCGCAGGCCGGTCCGGAGGCGCCGGCGGCGGTGACCCCCGACCCGACGGTCCGTGTCCGGCTGCTCGTCGCCTACCTCGGCGCAGGCTTCCACGGCTTCGCCCTGCAGCCCGGGCAGCGCACCGTTGCCGGCGTGCTCGTCTCCGCCCTGGAGCGCCACCTGCGCCACACCGTCGAGCTGGTCTGCGCCGGCCGCACCGACGCCGGCGTCCACGCCTGGGGCCAGGTGGTGAGCTTCGACGCCCGCCACGATGTGGACCTCGACCGCCTCGCCCGGTCCGTCAACCGGTCGACCTCGCCGGCGGTGGTCGTGCGGGCAGCGGCCCGGGCCGCCCCCGATTTCGACGCCCGCCGCTCGGCGACCGGCAGGCGGTACCGCTACACGGTGCTCAACACGCCCACCGCCGACCCGTTCCGGGCGTCGACGGCGTGGCACGTGGCGGCGCCGCTCGACGTGGCGGCCATGCGCCTCGGGTGTGACCCGCTGATCGGCGAGCACGACTTCTCCTCGTTCTGCCGGCGCCCGGACCCGGAGGCGAGCCTGGTGCGCGTCGTGCGCGACGCCCGCTGGGTGGACGAGGGCGGCGGGGTGCTGCGGTTCGAGGTGGAGGCGTCGTCCTTCTGCCACCAGATGGTGAGGTCGGTGGTCGGCACGCTCGTGGACGTGGGCGCTGGGAAAGTGCGGGCGGGTGAGGTCTCCGGCATCCTCCGTGCCCGCACGCGAGCCGCTGCGAGGACGCTGGCCCCGCCGCACGGCCTGTGCCTGTGGGAAGTGGGATACGAGCCAGCCGAAGGGTGGCCCGGGTAGCCCACGACCTCGGCAGCCGGTCCCCGACGCCGGGGAGACTCCTACCGCAGCGCCACGACAGCCCCGGATCGCAGCTTCTCGGGGGCGGAGACGATCCAGATCCGCCGGACCCGGTCGCCGTCGACGTCGACGCAGACGGCGACGTCGCCGTAGGCAGGATCGTGGAGCCACAGGCCGGGCGTGCCGTTAAACGACACCGGCCGGGTCGTGGCGTCAGGCGATAGCCGGCGGGCAAGGTTGTGCACGAACTGGCAGACGCGTTGGCGGCCTCGCACCGGTCGGCGAGCGGCGTGGCGGTTGGGACCGCCGTCGCTCACGGCCACGACGTCTTCGGCGAGCAGCTCCATGGTGGTGTCGATGTCGCCTCCGAGCACGGCGGTGATCAGGCGCTCGGCGACGGCGCGCCCCGCCGGCGACGGCGGGCGGGGTGCGGCGGATCGGACCTTGCGCCTGGCCCGGACGGCCATCTGGCGGGTGGCTGCGGGGGTCCGCCCGACGGTCGTCGCCACCTCGTCGAAGGGGACCCCGAAGACGTCGGCGAGCACGAACACCGCCCGGCTGTGTGGGTCGAGCTCCTCGAGGACGGCGAGGAACCCGATGGTGAGGCTCTCGGCCAGCTCGGCGCTGTCCTCCGGGGTCGGGCCGAGCACCACCGGTTCCGGCAGCCAGGGCCCCACGTAGGTCTCGCGGCGGCGCCGGGCGGAGGTCAGCCGGTCCAGGGCGAGCCGGGTGGTCACGGTCGTGAGCCACGCCGCCGGCCGGTTGATGGCGTCGTGGTCGGCGGCCGACCACCGCAGCCACGCCTCCTGGCAGACGTCTTCGCTGTCGGCGAGGGATCCGAGCATGCGGTACGCGAGGCCGAGCAGGTAGGGGCGTTGGGCGGTGAAGACGGCGAGTGCCCCGTCGCCCGGCTCGGGGCGGGAGGCGCTCATGCGACGATTGTGGTCGAGCGGGCCGCCTCGAGGGCCGCCGTTCCAGCGGCAGCCCCCGAGGCCAACGAGGCGTCAGCCAGCATGCCCACGGCTCCGACCCAGTCGCCGCAGATGGTGATGGCCCGCTGCCCGGTGGCGGTGACCGCCGGGCGGCCCGCCAGGCCGCCGAGGCGGGCCTGGGGTTGGGTGCCGGCGACCACCATCCGGGCCAGGAATCGGGTCACCACCGCCGTCGCCGGGTCGATGCCGGCCAAACGGGCATGGGCCTCGAGGTCATGGCGGTCGACCTCGGCGCTGCGGGCGCCGTAGCGGATGACGGCGGCGACGGCACCACCGTCGGGGGCCATGTGCGCAGGCGGCGACTGCAGGGTGGAGTACAGCGGCGTGTCCACGCCGAGGACCCACCCGGGCCGGGGGACCCGAGCGAGGCCCAGGTCGAGGCAGGCGGCGCTGACCGCCCGGCCGAGGTCACCCCAGTCGGGCGGGTCGGCCAGCAGGTGCCGTGCGGCGTCGGGCGTGCCCGCTGCAACCACCACAGCCCTTGCCCGCTCGATGCCGGCGTCGGTGACCACCTCGATCCCTCCGGCGACGGGCTCGAGCGAGCGGACCTTGCACCCGGCCCGGACCTGCGTCCGGGCGGTGAGGCCGTTGATGAGCTGGGCCCAGCCGCCGTGGAGGTAGCTCACGCCGCTTCGCATCCCCAGCTGGAGCTGGGTCACGGCGGCGCCGGCGTCGAGCCCGTCGTGGTCGGCGCTGTAGGTCGCCTGGCGCAGGACGGCCCGGACGAGCCCCTCGGCGTCGGCTCCCAGCCCGAGGCGGTCCAGCCAGGCGGACACCGAGGTGCCAGCGAGCGTCGCCGTGTCCATCCGGGGCAGCGAGGCCAGCAGCCGGGCGACCTGCGCCTTGCCCCTGGCGCCGAGGACGCTGGAGCGCAGCAGGCTCGCTGGACCAGCCGTGAACTGGTGGAGCCGCCCGCCGCTGCTCATCCGGTAGCGGCGCAGCGGGGGCGGCGTCCCCTGCGGGTCGATCCCGTGCCGGCGCAGGACCCCGATCCCCGGCCCTCCGAGGTAGAGGGCGTGGGCGCCGCGGTTGAACGTGAAGCCGTCCCGCTCGCTCACCCGGGCCCGGCCTCCCGGCTGGTGACCTTCGACCACCAGGGCCCGGCCCCCGGCAGAGCTCACCTCGGCGCCGGCCGCCAACCCTGACAGCCCACCGCCGACCACCACCACATCCCATACCGCTCCGGTCGTCATGCCCCTCCGACGACGATCAGCCTCCGGTTGTGACAACTCCCGGTCCGGCCGTCCGGCACCCTCCGGGTGCCTGCTGGTGCGAGCTCGTCGCCGTGCGCGGCTGGCTCACCGGCGCAGCCACGCCGGCAGGTGCCACGGCTCGACGGCGCCCGTGCGAACCTGGTGGGTGATCCTCCGCTCGATCACGAACGCCAGGATCGGGACCAGCCCGGCTCCGACCATGGCGGCCATCTCGACCAGGCTGAACCGGGCCCGGCGGGCCAGGTCGAGCGCCATCAGCAGGTAGATGATGTAGAAGAACCCGTGGATGGGTCCGGCGATCGAGACCAACTGCGGGTAGCCGGCGACCTGCAGCGGCACGCCGACGAACACGATCAGGGCCAAGCCGACGCCTACGACGTAGGCGAGGACCCGGTAGCGGAGGAGGGCGGCGTCGATGTTCATGGCCTGGTCGGCACTCCGTGCGGGTTGCGCCACGACTTGCGGGTGCGCCCGGCGGCGAGCCGGGCGAGGTAGGCGTTGTACTCCGACAGTTGGTGCACGGAGACCTCCTCGCCGGCGTCGCCGTCGACGACCGCCGGCAGGCGGGAGCCGCCGACCAGCTCGGGATGGCTGGCCGCCTGCAGCGGGTGGACGAAGCCGGTGGCCGCGTCCGGTGGCGGCGGCACGAACGGCCCGTGCGTCGCCGCCCGGCGCGCCCGCTCGACCTTGCGGGCCTCCACGCGTGCCGGGTCCTCGTGGATCAGCTGCCACCAGCCGACGACGGCCAGAACGGCGAACACGGGCCACTCGACGGCGTACAGCCAGCTGAGCAGGTTGCCGCCGATCGCCCGGTGGATCTGCCAGTCGGCGGCGATGGAGCATCCGGGGGCGATCACGGCGAGCAGCAGGTGGTAGGCGACGGCCCGCTTCCGGAACCATCGCACCGTCCAGCGCTCGTGCATCGCCGCGATGCTACGGCTCCTGGCCGGGGTCGAGCACGGCGCGCCACGGTGCCGGGCCGACGACGGTGAGCGCCCGCGGTTGGCGTCCCGGTGAGCTGACCGCCCACACCCTGGCCCGGTCCCCGTCGGCGTCGAGGACGTCGAGCACCAGGTGGCCGGCGACGACCGCCAGGTAGGAGCCCCACACCTCCGCCAGCCATTGGGGCCCGACGGCGACGCGGGCCGGGCCGTCGACGCCGGGCTCGCCGATGGAGGTCTCCCACGGGCCACCGCCACCCCACCGCCGCAGCACGGGCACCAGGCGCCCGGCGGTCGCCGCCTCCAGGCTGGCCACCTGCTTGGAGGCGGCGAGGTGGGCGGCGACCTCCTGCTGGAGGCGCCGCTCCAGCTGCGGGCCGAGGGCCAGCAGGCTGAGAAGGGCGTAGCGCTCCCGGTCGGCGCGCGACCCGTGATGGTCGAGGTCGGCCCGGAGCCGGTCGAGCAGTTGGGCGGTGATGGCGAGGGCGTCGCCGGGGTGGCGCGAGCCGAGGAGCAGCGCCCGCTGGTCGGCGGCGTGGTCATGCCAGCGACGGACCAGGGCGAAGCACTCGGGCTCGTCACCGCCGAGCTGGGCGAGCACCGCCCCACCGTCGTCGCCGCTATGGTCGGCAGCCACGAGCCCGCCTGGAGCCCATCGTAGGTGGTGACGGTTGGGGCCGCAGCGGACCTCTCCCTCGGCAGGGCCGACCAGTAGGTGCCAGCGGGGGTTCACCGCAGGGCGATCTCCACCGATGCCTCCCGCTCCCGGCCCATCACGTCGACGCGCAGTGACCGCGCCTCGGGATCCAGCTCCGGGCGGAGGCGCCATCCCGCCGTGGCGTCGAGCCTCCACGCCGGGTCGAGCAGGTACCAGTTGTGGCGGTCGTCGAACGCCGAGAGGCTCACCGGCGGCGCCGGCGCCGACCAGGGTCCGCACCACCCGGCGAGCCAGGCACCGTCGCCGCCGGCGTGGAGGCTGTCGAGGCGGGCGCGCTCGCTCCCGAGGTCGACGAACGCGCCGACCGGCCAGCTCCCCTGGACCACGGCGGGGGCGTCGCGGCGTT
>JAJZJY010000154.1 GCA_021809885.1 Actinomycetes bacterium | reverse complement strand
CACTGGCTCCCCTGGCCTGGGCAGCGGTGCCGTTGCTACGAGGCAGGGGAGCGGTCGCCGATGGGGCGGTGGCCCGGCTCTGAGCGGCGTTCCTGGACGCACGGGGCGAGCTGCTCTGCTGCGCTGGTGTGGGCCGCTTCCGATCGTCGGACCTTCGCCCGGTTGGATCCGCCCGGCTCCTGGAGCGCTCCTGTGCAGCCTCCTGCTGGCGCGCCAACGCTTCTCGGAGCCGTGCTCCGGCGCCGCCGGTCGGCTTGGGGGGTGCGGTTTGGCTCGTGCCCCCCCCTCGGCTGCCGGCTGCTACGGGTGTAGGCCGTCGCCCGGCGTCGATGTCCGCCAGTTCCTTCTCGACCATTCCCAGGTCCTTCTTGGTGAGCCGGAGGACCACCGGGTCGAAGCGGTACATGAGAGTCTGTTGCAGGATGCGGAGGAGGCTGGAAGCGGCGTAGTAGAGGATCACCCCGGCTGGGAAACGGATGAAGATGATCCCGAAGAGGATCGGGAGGTATTTCATGAACTTCATCTGGGGGTTGTCCTGCGCGCTCGGGTTGCGGGAGTACATCTGGGCGCTCTGCAGGTACTGGGTGCCGATCATGACCAGGAGCAGCACGAAGTAGGGGAGGGCGGCAAGGAAGCTCGGGTGCGAGCTGAGGGCGTTGCGTGCCAGGTCCATCCCGAAAGCGTCGAGGCGCCCGTGGGCGCGCACGATCGCGTGGAACATCGCGGTGTGCGGGGACAAGAAGCGCGGGTAGGAACAGCGGACCCCGTTGACCAGGTGGCGGTAGCTGAGGCCGTCGATGACGTCGAACAGGGCAATGAAGACCGGGAAGGGCAGCAGCATCGGGAGGCAGCCGCCGAGCGGGCTGACGCCCTCCTGCTTGTAGAGGTCCTGCATCGCCTGGTTGAGTGCCATCCGGTCGTTCTTGTGCTCTGCCTGGAGCTTCTTCATCTGCGGCTGGAGGCGCTGCATCGCGAGCATCGAGCGGGTGCTCTTCAAGGTGAGCGGGGCGATGATGATCGTCCAGGCCACTCCGACACCGATGATCGCGAACGCGTAGTTCGGGACCAGGGAGTAGAGCCAGGCGAGCACGGCGGCCAGGGGGCGGGCGATCGGCCCCCAGATCGAGCTCCCGGCGATCCTGGTGGGGTAGGGGCACGAGACGGTGCTGCTCGCGTGGGTGGCGGCCCGCACCGAGGAATGCACCGCGACAATGGCGTCTAGGAGGTGGGGTATCAAGGTTCTCTCATTCCGGAACTGGGTCCGACCCGAACGGTCCGCCAGGACGGCACCGGCCGAGCCTGCGGGCGGCGAGGGTCCTGGCGGGGTGGCGGAGGCGGTGGCGGTCGAGGTGGTTGCGCCCGGCGTAGACGGCGAAGGCGGAGGCAACGGCGTGCGCCCGGCCCCGCAGCGCGGCCTTGGCCGTGCGGCCGGGCTGGTCGGTGACGACCGCGTAGCGGATGGTGACGGCCCAGCACGGTTGGGCGGCCTTGTCCAAGATGGCGGCCACGTCGGCCGGCCGGGCCGGGTCGACGTCGGATGGGTGGGCTCGCGGCCCGCTGGCGCCGGGGGTGGCGAGGTCGAGGAGCCGCCCGGCTCGGCCCGGCGGCCGGCCGTTGCGGCGGTGCACCGCCGCCTTCGACAGGGCCCGGAGGCGCCGGCCGGTGACAGGTCGGGCGAGGACCTGCACGCAGGCCTGTTCGTGCTCGGAGAGCCCGGACAGGGCGCCGAGGAGTGGGCGGAGCGGGTCGACGCGGTGGTCGGTCTTCAATGGATAGTGGTCCCCGGCGCCCAGGCGCAGCTCGCCGCCGGTCACCGACGTCCCCGCCGGGAGCGGCGGGACGGCGGGGGTGGTGGTGGTCTGGGCGCCGGGCCAGGCCGCCTCGACCGCCCGCTCGACGAGACCGGGCGCCACGGTGGCCGGCACCCACAGGCAGATGCCGAGCCCGGCCGGGCCGGCGGTGACCTCGAAGCCGAGGTGGGGTTGGCCGCCGGTCGCCCGTCGCCACGCCGGGCGCAGGAGGGCGACCAGGTTGGACCACAGCACCGACGCCCCGTCCGCGTCGACCTCGGGCGGGGCGAGCACGGCGACCTGGCGCGCTCCCGAAGCCATGCCCGCCGCCGTCCTTCGCCGGGAGACGGCCACGACCACGACGGCCAGAAGCAACGCAGCGGCGATCGGGGGGCCGAGATGGGTGCCGAGGGGGGCCAGGACGTGGCCGATCTCGTGCAGCAGGCGGGTGGTGGTAGCGCCGGGATGGGTGAGGTAGCGGCCGAGCAGACCCGAAGGGGCGGGGGTCGGGGCAGGGGTGGTGGTGGTCGGGGGCATCAGGCTCCTTGGCGGGACGGGCCGTGGCCGAACGGGCCGTGGCGGAACAGGGCAGGGTGCGGCGGCAGTGTGCAGCGGCGCCCGGCCGGGATCACAGGTCGGGCACCTCGGCGAGGTCGGCCAGGTCGGTGGGGTCGGTGGTGACGAGGCGGTGCTCGGCTGGGCTGGCGAGCACGTGGAAGGCAACCCGGTCGCTGCCAGATGCGAGGAGGCCGTCGCCCTGGGCGGCGCCGAGCAGGTAGGCCCGTTCGCCTTGGGAGAGCCCGAACGACTCGGCCAGGGCGTCGATGGCCTGGGGGGCCTGGCGGAGCAGGATCTGCGTGGCGGCATTGGCCACCACCGCCTGGCCGAGCGGCGAGCCGAGCAGGTCGGCTGCGTCCTGGGTCACGACGGCCATGCCGCACCAGTGCTTGCGGGCCGACTTGGCGGCCCGGTAGAGGAACTTGGCGCCCTCGGGGTCGCGCATCAGCAGCCAGGCCTCGTCGACGATCACGAGGCGCCGCCGACGCCGGGCGGGGTCGGCGACCCGACGCCAGATGGCGTCGAGGGTGAGCAGCGTGCCCGCGGCGCGCAGCTCGTCGGGCAGGTCGCGCAGGCTGAACACGACGAGGTGCCCATGTGGCTGCGTGGTGGTCGGCCCGTCGAACAGCCCCCGATGGGTGCCCGTGACGAACGGGGCCAGCCGGGCGGCCAGGGCCCGCGCCGCGGGGTCAGGGTCGGCGCCCAAGGCCGCGGTCAGGTCGGCGAGGGTCGGGGCGGGCCGGGCGTGGGTGCGGGGATCGGTGGTGATCCCGACCGACGCGTAGGCGGCGAGGATCGCCCGGTCCAGCGCCGGCTTGGCCTCGGGGCCGACCGGCTCGGCGAGCAGCACGGCGACCAGGGTGTGGACGAAGAGGGCCTGGCGGGTGAGCGGGTCGGGCCCGGGGGCGAGGTCGAAGGGGTTGATCCTGACCCCGGGGGTGCCGAGGTGCACATACGCGCCGCCGACCGCCTCGGCGAGGCGCCGGTACTCGTCCTCGGGGTCGACGACAGCGACCTCGACCCCGGCGTAGAGGCTGCGCAGGGCTTCGAGCTTGGCGAGATAGGACTTGCCGGCCCCGCTCCGTGCCAGGATGACCGAGTTGTAGTTGTCGCAGGCGAAGCGGTCCCAGCACACCAGCCCCGCTCCTTTGGCGGCGGTGCCGTAGAGGACGCCGGAGCTGGCGCCGAGCTCACCGAGGGCGAAGGGGTAGGCGGCGGCGAGCGCGGCGGTGTCGAAGCTGCGCCGCACACAGAGGTCGTCGACGCCGAGCGGGAGGGTGGTGACCCAGCCCTGGAGGTGGCGCCAGGTGGCCGGCTGGGCGTCGAGGAGCAGCGAGGAGCACAGGGCCCGCACCCGGTTGCACTCGGCGTCGAGGGCCTTTTCACTGCCGGCGTGGACGGTGAGGGTGAGGGCGACCTCGAACAGCTTCTGCTCGCCCCGGGCGAGGCCGTGGGACAGCTCGCGGGCGTCGTCGGCGGCGACCTCGAGGTCGGGGTCGGCGAGGCGCCCCTTCGCGGCGTCGGCTCGGCGTCCCGATTCGAGCCGGGCCAGCTGGCGGCGCAGCCGCTCGGCGGCGACCGCTGGGGGGACGGGGACGATGTGGACGGCGAGGTCGAGGCGTCCGGGGTGGGTGGACAGCGGCTCCAGCCAGCCCCGGCCGACCTCGCGGGGGTAGCCGGTGACGGTAAAGGTCCGGCACCACTCATCGCCCAGACGCAGGGCTCTCGGCCGGACCTCGACGGCGTCGGGTCCGAACGGGCCGGCAGGCCGGGCCGCGGGCGTGCCGAGCAGATGGCCGAGCAGGCGGCGGGCGAGGCGGCTCACCGCCCGGCCTCGGTCTTGGCGTGGCGGGCGGCCGTCTGGCCAGCGGCGGTCAGGGCGGTGCCGGTGCCGGTGCCGGTGGTGAGGGTCTGGGCGGTGACGATCTCGCCGGGCGCGGCGCTGCCCGTCGGGCGGGGCGGGCTGGCCGGGTCGACGGCCCGCCACAGGCAGCCGGTGGCCGCGGGACCGTCGAGGATGGTGAGGGTGACCCCAGCCGCGGCGAGGGCGGTGACGGCTTCGGCGGCCCGACGCCGCAGCCGTTCCCGGGCGCCGTCGCCGGTGCTGTTGGACGATGGGGGTTGGCGGAGCACGACCAGCACCTCCCTGCGCAACAGCGTCCGGGCCGCGGCGAGGTCGGCGAGGAACCGGGCGTGCTCTCGGGCCGCTTGTTCGAGGCCGGGGTGGGGCAGGCCCGGGGCGGCGTCAAGGAGGCCCTCGATCATCGGGGTGAGGTCGACCGCCTCGGCCCGGACCACCACCTGGGCGGCCTCGGCGAGCGAGTTGCACCAGCGGGCGAAGCCGGCGACGAGCGCCTCCTGCTCGGTCGGGGTGCGCAGGCTGAAGGTGACCGAGCTGGCCCGGCAGATCACCGCCAGACCCTCCGTACCGAGGTCGACCACCCCGTCGGTGTCGACACCGGCGAGCGGGAGGCGCAGCGGGGCGGGCAGCGGCCCGGGGCTGGTCGCCACCCACGCCGGGGCTGCAGGGACACCTTGGGGGGCGGGCACGAGGCGCCGGGGGGCGCGCAGCTGTCGCCAGGCGGCGGCCACGAGGCGGTCGGCGGGCTGGCCCTCGACCCGGCCCACCGCCAGCAACGTGGCCGCCCCGCCGACGGGCATGGCCAGCGCGGCGAACCCGGCGAGCGGGACCACATGCCGGGTGGCGAGGTAGGCGGCCCACAGGGCGACGCCGGCCACGGCCACGATGGCGAGCTGGCGGGCGGTGAGCCCGGCGAGCAGCTTGTCGGGCCGTCCCACATCCGCGGGGATCCGCACCCGCCCGGACCCCTGGTCGCCGGTGGCGGTCACAGCCCGACCCCGGCGGCGAGGGCCTTGATGCCCTTGTAGACCACCAGATCGCGCACCACGCTGCGGGCGCCGCCGCGCCGGCGGGACCCGGAGAACACGCTGCGCCCGACCCAGGTCGGGATCTTGACCAGCACCCAGCACAGACAGGCCGAGACCAACAGGTCGACCAGCCCACCCGACGATGCGATCCCCAGGTTGGCCGCCCCGCCCGAGGCGAGGAAGATCCGCAGGGCGCAGATGAGCACGAGCGACTGGGCCACCTGGACCAGAAGCACCCCCGTGAAGCCCCGCCACCACAGCCGGGCGAGGCCCTCGGTCTGGGGCAGGGCGTGGCAGACGAGCGCCAGCGGGGCGGCCACCACGAGCAGGATCACGAGGGCGAGGCGGATCACGTAGGTGGCGAGCAGCACGACCGCCAGCACGGCGACCACCGCCCCCAACAGCACGAGGAAGATGCCGCCCGAGGCGAGCGATCCGAGGACCAGCTGGCGCAGCACGACGGCCGCCTGGGCGGGGTCGACGCCCGTGCCGAGCAGGGCCTTGGAGAACGCGTCGGCGGTCGAGATGGCCAGTCCCGCCACCGAGAGGCTGGCGTTCACCGCCACGGCGGCGACCACGATCCGGGACAGGACGTCTTTGAGGGCGGTGCGCGTCTGGATGGTCTCGTGTCCCATGACGATCGCCCCGCCCACCAAGACGAACAGGACCAGGCAGGCATCCGCGATCCCCGCCGCCATGCGCCACAGCTGGCCCACCCGGCTCTGGCCGGTGACGTCGGGGGTGGCGAGCAGGGTGTGACCCATCACCTCGAGCACCGGGTTCAAGGCGTCGGTGACCACGGAGCGGAACCAGCCGTCGAGGGCGGCCTCGATCTGGCCGGGGATGTCGAAGAACCCCGGGGAGGGCTGGGTGCCGCTGCTCACCCTCCCCCCGGTCCCCGGCGCCGGCACCCCCGGGGCGCCCGTCGGGGTCGGGCCGACCTGGATCGGCGCCGGACCGCCGCTGCTGGCGTTGCTGGCGCTGATGGACGCGCTGAGCACGGCCGGCGTGGCCGCGGCAGCCACCGCCGGGTGGGGGCGGGACGCGGCGGCCGAGGCGGGATGGGCGAACAGGCCGAGCACGGCGAACGCCACCGGGGCGGACAGGACCGCCACCGACAGGCAGTGCCGGCGTGCCACGCCGAGGACGCCAGCGCGCTGGATGAGACCGGGGCGGCGCATCAGAACAGCGAGGCCAGGATCGACACCAGCAGGGGGGCCAGGGCGGCGAGGGCGTAGCCGACGGCCGCCGACTTGAGGGCGGTCTTGGCCTTCTCGACCTGGCCGGGGTCGCCCCCCGCCATCAGGTAGCGCAGGCCCCCCACGGTCAAGAACAGCGTGGCGACCGCGGCCAGGATGCCGACCAGCCAGTTGCGCAGGTTGTCGATGACCGAGGTGAGGCTGGTCGCCGTGCTCCCCGTCGCGGCGAACGCCGGCGGGGCGACCGCCACCACCAGCACCACGCTCACCGCAATAGCGGGCAGGACCATGGCCGGGAGCCGGCGGGCCAGCGGCGAGAGCCCGGGCAATCGGGGCCATCGCTGGAATGGGGACGGTCGGGGTGATCGGGTGTGCGTGGGCGTGGGCGTGGCAGCCTCCTCGAGGACGCGGTGCGGGCTTGGTGAGCGGGGTCGGCCCCGCTCTCAGACGGGGGAACCGGAAAGGGCACTGCTCACCTCCTGGTGTCGGTTGGCGGTTGGCACGCCGCCGGCCGCCGGTCGTTGGCCCGCTCGATGCGGGGCCGACCCTCACCACCCAAATAAGGGGTCGACGCCCGAAACCGGACAGCAGAACTTGAAGAACTTTCCGCCGCGGCGCCCAACACCCCCGGGCCCTCGTCGGGTGCCCCGGCGCGGGGCATCGGCGGCCCGCCGAGCCAGGCGACCACCCGAGCCTCGGCCCTTCTCCGGCGGTGACGAACCGAGTCGACGGCCATCCCGAGGCGCGAGGCCGCCTCGGCCAGGCTCATCCCGCCGAGGCGGGTGTCGCCGATGAGCGTCGCGTCGGCGGCCTCGATCACCCCCTCGGCGACCGCCTCGACGAGCACCAGGTCGGGATGGCCGTAGGGGCGGGCGGGGACCTCCGAGGTGAGGTGGCGTCCGGGGCGGCCCACCTCGGCCAGCTCCTTGGCCACGAGCGCCTTGGCCCGGTTGCGGGCCAGCCAGATCAGCCGGGCCGCCAACCGGTTGCGGCTCGGGTCGGTCTTGGCGATCCCCTCCAGGAGGCCGGCCAGGGCCTCGGCCTCGATGTCGGCCGCCTTGTGCGGGCACACTTCGCACAGCCCCGAGGTGGCCCGGCGCAGCCCGAAGACCAGCACCCCGGCCAACCCGACCGTCCACCGGCCGCCCTCCGACCGGGCCCGGTCCAACAAGACGGCGATCGCCTGATTGCGGACTCGGTAGCCGGTCGAGGGGTGCAACAGCACCGCCCGCAGCTCGGTGAGCGGCAACGGCCGGGCGGGCAGGCCGCCCACCACACCGGCCTCCAAGGCGAGCGGTCGTGGCTCGGCGCAGAGCACCTCGAAGGCGTCCTCCAGGGTGTCGAACGGGCCCTGGGACATGGCGTGGGACGGACGGGACATGGCGGCTCCCTTGCTCGGTGGAGCCGCCATCGCGCCCGAGGCGCTACTGCACGTTTGCTGCAGATCCGCCCCCACCACCCGGCGAGGTCCCTACTGCACGTGTGCAGCAGCACGGCGGGCACACCCCCGGTCGAGGTGCGACATCGCAGGTGGGAGCTACTGCACGACGCACGGCCACCAGCCCGGGGCGCACCCGGGCGGCTGTTGAGGGGCCGGCCAAGAATTTCTCCCGGTCCGCCTCGCCCGGGGGGTTCCCGGGCCGGCTACTGCACGTGTGCAGTAGGGCTACTCCAGCCGTGCAGCAGCCGCCCAGAACCCGACCTGGTCCGGGTTCACCCGGCGGTGGCGTAGCGGCGGGGCGACTCCTTCACGAGCCGGACCCAGCCGTCGGCTTCGAGGCGGGCCAGGGCGTTGCCGACCGCCCCAGACGACTTCCCCCCGAGCCCCTTGCCGAGCGTACTGGTGCAGAGCAGTTATTCGATCGTGTGGTATTCGGCCCTTGAGGGGGGGCGACGCGGCGTCGGTGGACGCGGTGACGCTCTCTCGGTGATGAAGTCCGTCGG
>JAJZJY010000153.1 GCA_021809885.1 Actinomycetes bacterium | reverse complement strand
GTTACGGCACGCTGCTTGGGCGGGTGCCGTCGGCGGCGGGCCGTGCAGAGGACTTTGTCGCCGATCGGCCCCCGTCTGTCGGTTCATACGTGATGGAGCGCCTGTCATCCCTCCCGCCGCGCCGAGGACGATGACCGCGCCGGCGAACTTCTTTTGTTGAATTTCGGCCCCGAACCCCTTGTTCTTCTGGTGGAGGACGCGCATCGAGCCACGGCGACACGATCCAGGACGCCGATGAAGACAAGAGGTCTGTCCAAATTCGCCCCGAATCCGCCTGTTCTTCCTATGGAGACCAGTCACCGAACCGAAGGAGGCCTATGCGACACCACCGCCACGTCCCGCGTTGTCACCGATCCACAGCTGCCCGCCGGTGCCGTTCCCATCGCCGAGGACGCCCGTCGCACCGATACCGCGACCCACGTGGGCCTCGGGACAGGACAAGGCAGGGGACCTCGCGGATCGCTCCCCTGGCGATCCGCGAGGCTCGCGGGCATGAAGGCGCCGCTCAGGGCGCAGATCCGGCGAGGTGGAAAGACCCCGACTGTTGGGGAAGGTTGGTCTTGATCCTTCTCCGCCTGATCGGCGGGCGGTGGTGACCGCGGGCCGCAGTGCGTCGGTCTCGGCGGGAGCCGATCGTCTGGCGGGCATCGACCACGACATTCTCGACCTACTGCACGCCCACCGGGTGCTCACCACGCCGCAGCTCATCGCACTGACCAAGCGTCCGGAGCGGACCGTGGACTACCGCCTCGTCCGGCTGCGTCGCCGCGCGCTCGTGGAGCGCACCCGCCCCTACGCGGCGTCGGGCTCCGCCCCCTTCTACTGGTGGCTCACCCGGGCCGGCGCTCACCTGGTCGAGGGGACCTCGCCAGCTCCGGGGAAGGGCGCCCCCAACCCGCTGTTCCTGCGTCACACCGCGGCGATCGCCGGCCTGTACGTCGCCCTGCTCGAGGTCGGCGTCGATGCCGACCTCGAGCTGTCGGCCTGGCGCCGGGACGAGGACGCCTGGGAGGACTGGTCGAGCTCGCGGTCCGGGACGCATCCGACCCGACGCCTACGTCGAGCTGCGACTCGCCGTCGACGGCGACGTGGGGTTGGCCGGCGCGTTCGTCGAGGTCGACTTCGCCACCATGGACCAGGCCCGCCTGCGGGCCAAGGTCGCACGGCACCATCGCTACTGCGACGAGGCGATCTGGTGGGACCGCCATCCGTGCTGTCCGGCGCTGCTGCTGGTCACGACCTCAGAAGCCCGGGTGAACCGGTTCTTGGCCGCCGCCGAGAAGGACCGTCCCCGCCCCTCCCCCTACGAACAGGAGCACCCCGCCCACTACCACGAGCTGGTGGCAGCGTGCGCAGCCGTCTCGTCGCCCGAGGCGGTCGTGGTTGCGCCGGTGTGGCGCGCAAGCGTCGGAGACGCCCCTTCCCACCCTGTCCCAGCTGCTCACGCCCGAGGTGCGCCAGTACCGCCGGGTGGTCGCCCGGGTCCAGGCGGCGTGGCGAGTGGAGGACGACCAGCGCCGCCGGGTCGCCGCCGGGAACCTCGCCCGGGACATCACAGCCCTCGCCGCTGCTCTCGGCGACGCGGAGGCCGGCGTCGCCGTGCGCTACGTGCTCGACGGCGTGGTCGCCGGCGAGCGGTGGGCCGACGAGCACCCCGACTTGGCAGACGCCACGCTCGCCTGGTGGGCGCAAGCCAGGTCCGGCGGCGACGAGCGCCGCCCGCGGCGCTCGTCGCCGCCTGGCGCGCCCTCTACCGCCAATGCTGGCTCGCCCAAGCAGACATGCTCGTCGCCCAGCGCGAGGCGATCCGCCTATCGGACCCGCGTCTGCGCCGAGCGGCAGCAGCGCTGGCGGCCGGACACCTCTTCGCCGACTACACCCTCGAACCGACCTCGCCGATCGACGGGCAGCAGATGGTCGCAGACGCCCTGGCCCACCACGACTCCCGCCGGGAGCAGGCGGTGACGGCCGAGCTTCATGCCCTCCCGCTCCACCACCGCCTGCGGGTCGCGCGCTGCGACCTCGAAGCCGCCTACGACGCCCGCCACCTCTACGTCTGCGAGCGTTGCGCGCTGCCCTACAACGTGGAGCGCGACCCGCACGAACAAGGGCCGCTCGCCATGACGTGTCGGTGCTGTGGCGGGTCGCTCGTCCCGGCCGCCGAGGCGCCGGACCTGCCGCCGCCCCTGGAGGATTCCCTCGCCCGAGTCGCCGACCGCAGCGAGCAGCTCGGGAGCCGCCCACGACCGACACGGGATCGAACTGTCGACCGCAGCCCTCCCTTCGACGGCCGCCTGCCGGGGGGAACGACGACTGCACCGCGCTGTCCCAGCAGATCGGGAGACTACCCCGCCATCCGCGAGGTCGAGCGGGCCGGGGCGCGCCCACTACCCCGCCCGCGGGGGACTCACAGGACCGGCTCCCCCGCCATCCGCGAGGTGCGGCCAGCCGGGCGCCGGCCAGTCCCCCCGATGCGGGAGCCCCTGGCGCCGGTGTCCATCACGGCCCGCGAGGTGACGGCAAGCGGGGCCAGCAGCGGGAGCATCAGGCGGGGGGCAGCCCATCGCGAGTCCATCACCACCCGCGAGGTGGCACCGACGCTGGCGCCGAGGCAGCGGTCCCTTCGCCCGAGGCCCTCCGCCCCTACGCCCGGGCGCTCGTCGTCCTGGCCATCGAGGTCCGGGCCGAAGGCCTTGCCCTTCCGGGTGAACGGAGGTCTCATGGACCGATTGGCAGAGGAGGTGGCCGGTGCGCTGCGTGATCTACCTGCGGGTCTCGACCAAGGAGCAGGCCGAGAAAGATTTCACCGAGGAGGGATTCTCGATCGCCGCCCAACGCGAAGCCTGCGTGCGGCGCATCCGAGACGAAGGCTGGGGGCTGGGGGCTGGTCGACGAGTACGTGGACAAGGGCGAGTCTGCCCGCTCGGCCGACCGGCCCCAGTTGCGGGCGATGCTGGCACGGATCGCAGAAGATGACGACGTCGACGCGGTCGTCGTCCACAAGGTCGACCGCCTGGCCCGGAACATGGAGGACCACATCGCCATACGGGCGCTTCTGCGTCGCCGCGGCGTGGCGCTCGTGTCGGTGACCGAGAACCTCGACGAGACCGCGTCTGGGCGTCTGGTTGAGGGCATCCACGCGCTGATGGCCGAGTTCTACTCGGCCAACCTGGCGGCAGAGGTGAGAAAGGGTATGGGCCAGAAGGCCAAGCTCGGCGGCTACCCCCACAAGGCCCCCCTCGGCTACCTGAACGTCCGCGAGCCGATCGGCGGCCGCCAGGTCGCCCACATCGTGGTGGACCCCGAGCGGGCCCCCCTCGTGAAGGTCGCCTTCGACCTCTACGCCACCGGCCAGTGGACGGCCGAGCGCCTGGCCGAGGAGATGGCGCATCGCGGGCTACGCAACCGGGGCCGGGACGGGCGCTACCCCGCCAAGGCGCTCACCGTCTCGGGCCTCGCCCACCTGCTCGCCCATCGCGCCTATGTCGGCGTCGTCGAGTGGGACGGCATCGAGTACCCCGCCAGCCACGAGCCGATCGTCGAGCGGGCTACGTTCGACGAGGTCCAAGAGCTGCTCGCCGCCCGGGCCATGCGCGCGGGACGCGCGAGCGCCGGCACCACCACTACCTGAAGGGGCTCCTCGTGTGCGGGGTGTGCGGGAGGCGCCTCTCGATCCAGTACTCGAAGGGCACCTACACGTACTTCTACTGCCTCGGGCAGAAAGACCGCCGCAACCCCACCGGCTGCCAGGAGCGCTACGTCGCGGCTGACCAGCTCGAGGCCGAGGTCGAGGGCCTCTATGGCCGCATCGAGGTCCCAGACGACTGGGCCGAGGGCCTGCAGGAGGCGATCGCGGCCGAAGTGACCACCCACCACGAAGACACCACCTCCGAACGGGAGCTGCTCGCCTACCGGCGCGAACACGCCGAGGCCGAGCGCTACAAGCTCATGGACGCCTACTACGCCAACGCCATCGACGTGCAGATGCTCCGGCGCGAGCAGGAGCGCATCGGCGCTGAGGTTCGCTCCATCGAATCGCGCCAGGGCGTCCTGGACGCCAGCCTCGATGACTGGCAGGAGGTCATGGACCTCGCCCTGCGGTTCTCCACCCGCTGCGCCACCGCCTATCGGCGTGGTGGAGACCGGACGAGGAAGCTCTTCACCACCGCCGTCCTCGACGAGGTCCACGTCCGAGACGGACACGTCGTCGAGGCGGCCTACAAGGAGCCCTTCGATCTGCTCTTTTCCGTGCCGAAGTTCGAATACGGCGATGTGGTGGGCCGGGGAGGATTCGAACCCCCGTAGGCTTTCGCCGACAGGTTTACAGCCTGCTTCCTTTGGCCACTCGGACACCGACCCGGGGCGAAGGCTATCGCATGCCGGCACCTCGTCGAGCCTGACGCCCGCCGAGCGCCCAGCGCGCTGGTCGGTAGGGTGGGCCCTATGCCGAGCTTCGACATCGTGTCCCAGGTAGACATGCAAGAAGTCCGCAACGCGGTGGACCAGGCGAACCGCGAGGCGTCGACGCGCTTCGACTTCAAGGGCACCGACTCGCGGATCGAGCTGGGGACCGACGAGCTGACCCTTCACTCCTCCACCGAAGACCGGCTGGCAGCGCTCCGCCAGGTGCTCGAGGAGAAGCTCGTCCGTAGACAGGTCTCCTTGAAGGCGCTCGACCCCGGCAAGGTCGAGGAAGCTGCCAAAGGCACCGCCCGGCAACGCATCGCCATCCGCGCCGGGATCTCCCAGGAGACCGCGAAGAAGCTGCACAAGTTCGTGAAGGACCTCGGCTTGAGGAACGTCGCCTCCCAGACCCAAGGGAACCAGGTCCGCGTCACCGGGAAGAAGCGCGACGACCTTCAGGCCGTGATCACGGCGTGCAAGACCGAAGACTTCGGCATCCCGCTGCAGTTCGAGAACTTCCGGGACTGAGACGCCACCCGGGGTGGCCCGCCGGGGAAGCCCTGGTGGCCCGCCGGGGAAGCAGCGGGCGGCTCAAAGGTCAGCGGACGGCGGCAGAGTCGTCGGGCTGCGCTGCCACGCCGACGACCTCCTCCGCTTGGAGGCGCTCGTCGATCTCCTCAGCCAGCGCCGGCACCCTGAAGGTGCGGTTGAAGACCATCAGCTTGAGCACCCAGAAGATCCCGAAGGACATCACGTTGGCGAAGAGCACCAGCGCAGTCTCGTCGAGATGGTCGAGCTGCAGCCGCTGCCCCAGGTAGCGGGCGACCGCCGCGCCGATCATCGAGAACGCGATGCTCGCGCCAGACATCACCCAGAAGGGGAGGACCTCTTTCAGCACGTGCGAGCGCCCTGCCTTTCCCCAGGCCCATCGGCGGTTCAGCCAGTAGGACGGGAACGCGGCGCACACGTTGGCGAAGATCGTGCTCGGCACCTCCGACCACAGCCGCAGCACACCGAAGACGAGGCCGAGGACGGACAGCGAGACACCGGTCGTGATGACCGACGTCATCGTGTAACGGAAGATCTTCCGGCCCTCCCGCGTGTGCAGCCACGACCAAACCGTGAGGAGAAGCTCGGACATCGCACCGCAACCTTACCTCTCGCCCCCGCTCTCCAACATCGCTGACTGCCCGCCTGCGCTGTCGGGCGCCACATGGCGTGCGCCTGCCAACATGGCAACGTGAGCGACGCCCTCGACCTTCTCGTCCACCTCCTCGACCTCGAGCCGATCGAGGTGAACATCTTCCGAGGGGTGCAGCCCGGCGACGAACGTCAGCGCGTCTTCGGCGGGCAGGTGGCGGCCCAGGCGCTCATGGCCGCTGGCCGGACCGTCGAGCACGGGAGGGTGCACTCGCTCCACTCGTACTTCCTGCGCCCCGGCGATCCTTCGATACCGATCCTCTACGAGGTGGACCGGATCCGCGACGGCCGTTCCTTCACCACCCGCCGGGTGGTGGCCATCCAGCACGGCCGACCCATCTTCAATCTGTCGACGTCCTTCCACGACGACGAGGCGGGCTTCGAGCACCAGTTCCCGATGCCTGAGGCGCCGGATCCCGAGACGCTGCCCACGATCACCGAGCGTCTCGGACCCTGGCGCGAGGAGCTGGGAGAATGGCTCGACCGCCCGAGGCCCATCGACCAGCGCCACATCGGCGAGCTTCCGTGGCTGCACCACGAGCCGCGCGCGCCGTACCAGCGGCTGTGGATCCGCGCCGACGGGAAGCTCCCCGACGACCCGCTGCTGCACGCGTGCGTGGCCACGTACGCATCTGACCTCTCGCTCTTCGACACGATCCTCAATCCCCACGAGGTGCGCTGGACCGATCCCGCGTTCATGGGTGCGAGCCTCGACCACTGCATGTGGTTCCATCGGCACTTCCGGGCAGACGAGTGGCTCCTCTTCGACACCGACTCGCCGGTCGCCGCCGGCGCTCGAGGCATCGCCAGGGGCTTTCTCTTCGACCGGAGTGGGCGCCTCGTGGTCTCGATGGTCCAAGAGGGCCTCGCTCGGCTGCGGACGGGGCTGGCCCCCTGAGCCTCAGGCGCTGCGCTGGCCCCCTGAGCCTCAGGCGCTGCGCTGGCCCCCTGAGCCTCAGGCGCTGCGCTGGCCGATCGGCACGTAGTCGCGGGGGCCCGAGCCCACGTAGACCTGGCGCGGCCGGGCGATCTTCGAGTCCTGGTCGAGCATCTCCTGCCAGTGGGCGAGCCACCCCGCCGTCCGCGCGATGGCGAAGAGGACCGGGAACATCTCGAGCGGGAACCCCATCGCCTGGTAGATGAGGCCCGAGTAGAAGTCGACGTTCGGGTAGAGCCGGCGAGAGGTGAAGTACTCGTCGCTCAGCGCGATCTCCTCGAGCTTGAGCGCGATGTCGAGGAGCGGGTTCTTGCCCGTCACGGCGAACACCTCGTCGGCCGTCCGCTTGATGATCTTGGCCCTGGGGTCGTAGTTCTTGTAGACGCGGTGACCGAAACCCTGCAGCCGTACGTGGCCGTGACCGGACTTCACCTCGCTGATGAACGCGGGGACGTTCTCGATCGACCCGATCTCGGTGAGCATGCGGATGACCGCCTCGTTGGCGCCGCCGTGGCGCGGGCCGTAGAGGGCGGCGCACGCCGCGGCGCACGCCGAGTACGGGTCTGCATGGGAGGACCCGACCACGCGCATCGCGGTGGTCGAGCAGTTCTGCTCGTGGTCGGCGTGGAGGATGAAGAGGATGTCGAGCGCGCGCGACAGCGCCGGATCCGGCTGGTAGTGGGGCTCGGCGACCTTCCACATCATCGAGAGGAAGTTGGACGGGAAATCGAGCGAGTTGTCGGGGTAGACGAAGGGCATCCCCACGCTGAAGCGGTGCGCGGCAGCGGCGAGGGTCGGCATCTTCGCGATGAGCCGCATGATCTGCTTCTGACGCGCCGCGGGGTCGAAGATGTCCTTCGCGTCGAGGTAGAAGGTCGAGAGCGCGGCGACCGCCGAGACGAGCATGCCCATCGGGTGGGCGTCGTAGTGGAAGCCCTCGAGGAACCGCTTCCGTACGTTCTCGTGGATGAAGGTGTGGTAGGTGACGTCGTGGCGCCACTGCTCGAACTGGCTCTCGGTGGGCAGCTCGCCGTTCAGAAGCAGGTACGCCACCTCGAGATAGGTCGACCCCTCCGCGAGCTGCTCGATCGGGTACCCGCGGTAGCGAAGGATCCCGGCTGTCCCGTCGAGGTAGGTGATCTGGCTCTCGGCGGCGGCGGTGGACAGGAACCCGGGGTCCAAGAACCAGATACCCGGGAGGATCTTCGACCACTCGGTGGCGCTCACGCCACCATTCACGATCGGGATCTCGTAGGACTCGCCGTTCCGGTTGTCGGTGATCGTGATGCTCTCGGTCACGAGCAACGCCTCCTGTGGCTTCTGGCCATCAACGATGTGCGAACCGCGTCCGCACGGGCACGATGTCGAGCGCACGTCGTACGGCGCCCGCGCGATCCTAGGGGTCGCAGGGGCCGCGGTCGACTCGGCTGTCTCGCCTCCGTCACGGCTCAGCTGCGGCGGTAGCGGAACAGGTCGGCGGGGGTGCTCGCAGAGGAGCCGCCGGCGTTGGTCACGTGGACCGCCACCGTTCCGCTCCCCGGGGGGGCGACGACTGTGATCTGGGCGCTCGAGACGACCCTGAAGCGGGCCGCCGTATGCCCGAAGGTCACCGTGCGCACCCATGTGAAGCCCGATCCGAGGATCGTGACGCCGGTCCCGCCCGGCCCCTTGGCCGGCAGCAGCTGGCCCACCGTCGGAGACGCGGGGGGCGCGACGCGCACCGAGACCGCGTCGGAGGTGACCGCGCCCTGTGTGTCGGGGATCGGCGGGTCGACGCTGACCGCGATCGTGTAGCGGCGTCCTGGGACGACCGGGATCGCCGGCAGCGTCACCGAGATCGAGCTTCCCGGCGACAGGGCGACACGGCTCGACGTCTCGGAGTGCTCGGCACCGGCGCCAGAGCC